>JBCBSA010000373.1:0-2962 GCA_039819425.1 Planctomycetota bacterium | reverse complement strand
GGGCGACCTTGGTCTTCTCGGAGACGACGGTGTCCTGGGCGGTGCGGAGGTTGTTGGTGCTGTCTTCGAGCAGGGCGGTGAGCTGCTTCTGGCTGTTGGAAGTCAGGTTCAGGGTCGCGGTGGTCTTGGCGACCTGGCTGTTGGCTTCCTTAAGCTGGCCTTCGAGGGTGGCGACCTGCTGGGTGAGTTCGGCGTTCTTGCTCCGCTCGGCGATCAGCGACGACCGCAACTCCGAATCGCTCTGGGCCAGCTGCTGGCGGAGATTGGCGACTTCGGCTTCTTTGTTGGTGGCCGAGGCGCGGGCGACCTGGACTTGCGTGTTGAGGTCGGTGATTTCGGCCTGCAGGTCATCGGTCTGGGCCACGAAGGGGACGACCAAAGCGACCAAGATGATCGACAGGATGGTCACCAGCAACACGAGCGCTTTGGTTAGTGGGCTCAAGGGTGGATCCTCAAAAAAAAGTCGGACGGGCTCGATACGCGAAAGACAGACGAAAGCTCGTCTTGTGTCATAAATTACAACTGAACGCCCGTCGGTTGTCAACCGATTCGTGAGCGCTTGGGCCGCCGCCGTGGGCTTAATCCCCGGTGGCAGCGGGGTTTCGTCTCCGCGGAGGGTGGGTTGGAGCCGATAACCCGGCCTGGTTTTCCTGCGCGAGGTGGTGCGCCGTCGATATGGATCGACTAAATTGCTCGGCCGTGCCGCACGAGCCAAGCCCAAACGCTTCTGGAGCCCCCGACGCCATGAACATCCTGTACCTCGACCTCGACGCCCTGAACCCCTCACACCTCGGCTGCTACGGCTACCACCGCGACACGTCGCCGACGATCGACGCGATCGCGGCCGAGGGCCTGCGCTGCGATAACGTGTACTGCTCGGACGCGCCCTGCCTGCCGTCTCGGACCGCGTTCTACCAGGGCCGGTTCGGCATCCACACCGGCGTCGTCGGCCACGGCGGCACCGCGGCCGACCCCAAACGCGAGGGCCCCGGCCGACACTTCCGCTCGACCTACGAAGAAGACAGCTTCCCGCGTGTGCTTCAGAAGCTGGGCTACCACACCGCGATGATCTCGCCCTTCGGCCAACGCCACGCGGCGCACCAGTTCTACGCCGGCTACCACGAGATCCACAACACCGGCGACGGCGGGCAGGAGATCGTCCCGCAGGTCGAGCCGATCCTCAAGAAATGGGTGGACGACCACGCCGCCGGCGAAACGCCTTGGTACCTGCACGTCAACTTCTGGGACATCCACACCGATTACCGCACGCCGCTGGACTACGGCAACCCGTTCGAGGGCGAGCCCGTCGCCGACTGGTACACGCCCGAGGTCGTCGCCCGCCACGCCCAGCGCGGCGGGCCGCACACCGCCCAGGATCTGGGTATGTACAGCGACAGCGACACCGAGCGGTTCCCCCGCACGCCCCAACGCGTGACGGATATGGACTCACTCAAGCAATGGATCGACGGCTACGACACCGCCGTCCGCTACGTCGACGACGCCATCGGTCGGCTCGTGAAACAACTCAAGGACGCGGGCATCTACGAAGACACGGCCATCGTCATCTCCGCCGACCACGGCGAGAACCAGGGCGACCTCGGGCTCTACGGCGAGCACGGCACCGCGGACCACGCGACCTGCCACATCCCCTTCATCGTCAAATGGCCGGCCCCCGGAAGTGCCGCGGCGGCCGTGGACACCGGGTTGCACTACCACCTCGACTGGGCTCCGACCTGTCTGGAGTTGCTAGGCGACGAGGCGACGGCGTTGTGCCCCGAGGTGTGGGACGGCCGGAGCTTCGCGGCGACGGTGACCGACGGCAAGCCCGCGGGCCGGGACGAGTTGATCCTATCGCAGTGCGCCCACGTGTGCCAACGGAGCGTGCGGTTCGAGAGGGACGGCACGCCGTGGCTGTACATGCGGACGTACCACGACGGGCTGCACCCGTTCCCGAAGCACATGCTGTACGACCTCGCCGCCGACCCGCACGAGCAGAACAACGTCGCCGACCGGCACCCCGACGTCCTGCGCGAGGCGACGTGGCGGCTGATGAACTGGCACGACGAGGCGATGGAGGCGGTGGTGCGTGACTGCCCGGACGTGGTCGATCCGCTGTACACCGTGCTGTCGGAGGGCGGCCCGTTCCACGCCAAGCCCGACGGCAGCAGCGGGCAGCCTCCGGATTTCGCGGCGTACCTGCAACGGCTGCGTGACACGGGCCGGGCCGAGGCGGCCGACGACCTGAGCCGGCGGTATCACGCCCACCTCGTCTGAGCCGAGGCGTTTCGCGGAGCGCGGTGGGTCGCTCGCACGGGATCCGCGATCGGGGTTGACCTCAAGCTGCCGTTTGTGTCCGCTGAACCTCGCGCCGCTCCCCGAGGGCGTGATGCACCGGAGTCAGCACCACAAACAACGCGATCAGCCCCAGGGCCCAGGCCTCGACCCGATCCGGGGAAGCGACGGCCCAGACCCAGAGCGCCCACGCCGGCCAGATCGGCAGCCACAGCCAGGCGGTCCGACGGTGGTAACGCCAGAGCGATCCGCCCAAGGCACGTGCCGCCGACGCAGATCGATCCGCCGACGCGACCAGTTCCGGCGCGTCACGCAGCTGCTGGGCGATGCGCCGCGGCGCGTGCCAACCCAGGAAGTACAGCCCGACCACGAACAACGGGTCCAGCCAGATCGCCAAGCCCGTCAGCGCCAGCGTCTCCGCGACATCGATCCGCAGCGCTACACTCTTCGGCTCCGAACGGAACGTCTGGACGACGAGACCCGCAACCCACGCGGCCGCCGCGACGGTCAGCAGTGTCAAGGACAGCACGACCACCTCGGTCGGCCGGACCGTCGCCGGCGCACCAGCCGTGAAAAAACCGGCGGTCGCCTCCCCGACGCGGGCCACCTCGGCCGGCTGCGCGACGCCCATCGCCCCGAAAAACAGGCCCATCCGCCCGAAGCCCGCGGC
>JBCBSA010000372.1:0-2975 GCA_039819425.1 Planctomycetota bacterium | reverse complement strand
GTTCGCGGCGACGCTGGTGTTCATCCGGCTGGCGGGAGACAACGAGATCCTGGCGTGCTCGGCGTCGGGGATCAGCTACCTGAAGATCCTGGCGCCCGTGTTGGCGCTGGGGGTCGTGCTGACCGGCGGGATGCTGTACCTGGCCAACGCGGTGGTGCCGACGTTCTACCGGCTGGCGGAGCGCACGGTCGAGGGCGACGTGATCAGCCTGCTGGTGACGCAGCTCGGCCAGCGGCAGTTCTTCGAGTTCCCCGGCGAGGACGTGGTGGTGTACGCGGACGGGGCCGAGCAGTTCCCGCCGCAACCGCTCGAGGGCTCGGCCCTGCCGATGACCCAACTCGTCGAGCTCGACGGCGTGGTGGTCGGCCGCACCGACGACGAGGGCCGCATCCTGGAAGACACGACCGCCGAGAACGCGATCCTCATGGTGTTCAGCGACCGGGAGACGGAAGACGCCTGGGGCATCTTCGAGCTGGAGAACGTGACGCGGTACGCGCCGACCACGGGCGTGTTGATGCGGGTGGCGTGGACGCGGGTCGGGCCGCTGCGGGTGCCCAGCCTGTTCAGCGACCACCCGAAGTTCCTCTCGGCCGGCGAGCTCGACGAGTATGAACAGCGGCCCGAGCGTTCACGCCGGGTCCGCGAGGCCACACAGGGGCTGGCGTCGGCGATGGCGACCGAGAGCCTGCGGCAGGCGTTCGCGGTGGTGAAAGACCGGGCGGTGCTGCACGGGCCGCTGCGGGACGAGCGTTACGTGCTGTCGGTGCCGCACGTCGAGGAGGACGGGGAATTGCTGCGTTTGTCGTCTCTGCCCCATGGTGGCGGTCAGGGCGAGGGCTCGGAAACGCCCGACAGCGGAACGGAAAATCCCGGGGGTTCCGGGGGCGGGGTGAGGATGGCGTTTTATGCGGACGGGCGGGTGACGGGGGAGCCGTTCCGGACGTACGAGGCGGAGTCGGCGTTCGTGCGGGTGCGGACCAACGCGGTGACGCCCGAGCCGACGATCGATCTGGAGCTGGTGAACGTGACGATCCGCGACGCGGCGGGTGGGCCGACGGTGGGGGCGGCGTCGCTGCCGTTCCGCCAGCTGTCGTGGCCGGACTTCCTGCCCGACGACCTGGAACGTCGGCCGCCCGAGGACCTGCTGTCGCAGGCGCGGGGCGAGGCGTACGCGGCGTCCGGCCTCGTCGCGGGCACCGCCGATCACCTCGACAGCACCGTGTTCGAGCTGCGGCGTAACATCGTCGGGCAACGCCACGAACGCGCCGCCTCGGCCGTGTCGTGTGCGCTGCTGCTGCTGCTCGGGGCGGTGCTGAGTGTTCGGCTCAAGTCTCAACCCCCGCTGGCGGTCTATTTCTGGAGCTTCCTGTTGGCGATCGTGACGCTGATCCTGATCAACAGCGGGGTGAACGTGGCGCGGAGCCGGGACGTCGGCGTGGCGGCCGGGATGGCGGTGGTTTGGTCGGGCAACGGGCTGCTGCTGGCGGTCCTGGCGTGGTCGTACTGGAGGCTGGCGCGGAACTGAGCCGCGCGGGCGGAAACGGAGTCGTTGCTGCGTGAAGACGCTGGACCGCTACATCATCAAGCAGTTCCTCACGAACTTCGGGATCCTGTTCGTGGTGGTGATGCTGCTGTTCGTGGTGGTGGACCTGATCGTCGACCTCGACGAGTTCGTCCAGGCCGGCGACGTGCACCGCGACTCGTGGTTCGGCGTCCCGCTTCTGGCGACGGTGATGACGGCGGTGGACTACTACGTGCCGGTGTTGATCTTGGTGTACGTGTTCTTCAACGGGCTGATCGTCGTGGGGGCGATGGGGTTCACGATCGTGGGGCTGCAGCGGCACCGGGAGCTGACGGCGGTGATCGCCAGCGGGGTGAGCCTGTACCGGGTGGCGGCGCCGATCCTCGTGACGGGGGTGGCGCTGAGCGTAGTGACGCTGCCGGTGCAGGAGTTCTTGTTGCCGCCGATGGCGCCGAAGCTGGTGCGGAACAAGTCGGAATTGAAGCAGCCCAAGCAGGGGCTGGAGAGCCGGGAGGTGTACTACGCCCGGGCCGACGCGGGGAGCAACGACCTGCTGAGCGCGTCGCGGTTCGACGCCGGGGACGGCCGGCTGACGGACCTGCGGATCCTCAGCCGCGACGCGGGGGGCAGCACCCGGCTGATCATCACGGCCGACGAGGCGGTGTGGGAGGAAACGGCTCCGAACGAGGAGGGGGAGATGCCGGGGGCGGGGGGGAGGTGGGTGTTGACCAACGGGTTGGCGGAAGAGCCGCAGAGCCGGGCGTCGGCGGAGTCGGCGACGGCCCGGCCGGTGCGGCGGGTCGTGTCGTACGAGACCGAGCTGTCGCCGACGGTGATGCTGGCCCGGCGGGACGCGCTGTACGCGAACCTGTTGTCGGTGCGCACGCTCGAAGCGTTGGCGGGCAACGACGCGGTGTCGCCCGAGCAGCGGGACAAGGTGACGCAGATCATCGCCAGCCGGTTCAGCCTGATGGTGCTGAACGTATTGGTGTTGGTGATCGGTTTGCCGTTTTTCCTGCGTCGGTTGCCGGGGAACACGCTGCAATCGTCGCTGCGGGCGGCGGCGTTGTGCATCGGGGCGTGGGGCGGGGGGTTGCTGATGTTGCAGATGTCGGCCGGGGCGTTGCCGGTGGGCGGGCCGGTGCTGGTGGCGTGGCTGCCGGTGGCGTTGTACCTGCCGGTGGCGGGGTGGTTGTTGCAGACGATCGAGTCGTGAGGCCGGAAGAAGCCGAATGATTGCGGGGGTTGGGAGCCGCGTCTATCCTGTGCGGTTCATGGAAGGGAACCGCATCGACACGATTTTCGCCAAGCTGCGGGGGCAAAACGCCCGGGCGTTGATGCCGTTCGTCACCGCGGGCGATCCGGACCTGAGGACTACGACGGCGACACTGCACGCGGCGCAGGCGGCGGGCGCGGCGGTGTGCGAGGTCGGCATCCCCTTCAGCGACCCGAT
>JBCBSA010000371.1:0-2987 GCA_039819425.1 Planctomycetota bacterium | reverse complement strand
CTCGAACGTCCCGCCGCCGCCGCGCTTGAGCCGGCCCGACTCGACGAGCTTGTCCCACACCGGCCGGGGGAACTCCTTGGGCGGCTCGATCGCGCTGATACTCGACGGCTTGCCCGACGTGACGTACTTGCTGCCCAGCTTCGACTCGTCGACCCGCCGATAGTTCTTCAACTTCCGCCGGAACGCCTTGAGCGCCCGCTTGAGGTTGTCCTCTTCCAGCGAGTCGAACCCCGCCTCCGCCGCCTTCTGGGCCCGCATCTGGCTGATCGTCCGCGCCCCGCCCGGCTGCTCGGCCGCCGACCGCGCCCCCGTCGCCTTGACCTCCGACCCGTCGCTAGGCTTCGCCCCCCGGTGTGCGCTCGGTTGTCCCCCGCCGGCCTTCCCCGCGTCCGCCTGCTGCACCAGCTTCGCCAGCGCCTCTACGTCCCGGTCGTTGACCACCCTCGCCACCCGCGTCGCGTCCACGCCCATGCGCATCAGCGCGACCTGTGCCTTGCCCCACAGCTTCGTCTGCGTCTTGGCGTCGTCTGCGAGCCACAACTCCGACACGAGGTCCGTCAGCTTGTTCGCCTGGATCGTGTCGTGGTTCTGGTAGTACAGCTTGACGATCCCTTCCTGGTGCCGCGACAGGTCCTGCTTTGCCATGGGCGAATTGTAAGGCAAACACCTCTCAATGAAGCCCAAGTTCGCCGAACGTGGGCTTCCGCCGCGGTTCTCACATTCACCCGGTCACGGACGCACGATCCGCACCCCCTCAACCACGAACCGGTGGTCGAGGATCTCCGTCAGGTCCGTCGTCCCCCGGGCCACGTCCGCGTCGGGCTCGAACACCACGTCGACGACGGCCCCGTCTTCCAACGCGTCGGGCAGCTCGCCGCCAAGCCCGAAGCCGTGGCTGCCCCCGGTGCTCGACGTGCTGATGGTCGTATACTCCCATCGCTGCTCGCCACGCCGCAGGACCAGCCGGTACGCGATCGGCGCGGTCACCAAGCCGATGTCCAACGAGGCGTGAGACCCGTAAGACGCGGCTTCGATCTGGTGGTCGCGCCATTCGACGGCCGCCTCCAGCCGACGCCCCGCTTCGTCATCACGCCGCATCATGACGGGGTCGCCGTCGGGCGGCACGTACTCGAACGACGCCGGGTGGGTCTCGGTCCACTCCGCGATCAGCGTGCCGCCATGGCCGTCGAAAACCCGCCGCGTCACCTCCATCACGAACTCGTGCTTGCCTACGCCTAAACCCTTCGGCAGGCCGTAGCCCGATCGGATGGTCGAGCCCGTCCACCCCGAGCCGCCGCCTCCGCCGCCACGCGACCCGGAGAGGCCGCCGCCGCTCGAGATACCCATCCGATACTCGTGCTCGCCGAAACGCACCACCGGCTTGCCCAACTCTTCGTAAAAACCAAACCGGTGCGGCGGCCCCGCGGCGTTGTCGCGGACCCGCGCGGGGACGCCTTCACCCATCCGCACCGCCGGCCGCACCTCAACCGAAGTGATCAACCACGACCGCGCCACCGCCTCCCGCTGCGCCGGCGACCCGTGCCCCGCCTTGAACAACTCCGCCGCCAACTCGTCCCACTTCCCGCCCCACGCCGCGGCGGCCGCGGCCGGGTTGCCCGGCGGGCCGTGCGTCACCGCGTCGTCCAGCACCGCGTCGATGTACGGCCCCGCCAACCGGCCGCAGTGGTACCGCCGGATCAGTTCCGTCAGCGCCCGCTCGGCCACGTCCGGCCCGCCCGCCCGCGCCTCCCACCGCACCAGCGGCAGGGGCTTGAGGTGCATCACCGTCGTCGCGTCCAGCCGCGTGTACGCCAACGCCCCGCCGGCCAGCACCATCACCACGAGCAACCCCGTCCCCACCGCGACTCGCCCCGGGCTCCGCCGGCGGTTGCCGATCCGCGGCAACCCCCGGAAGCCGCACTCCGGGCACGCCAAGATCTCATCCCCGGCCGACCCGCCTATCCCCGCGCTGCCCACTAGGTCGAACGCGCACTTGCGGCAGACCGGGTGGTCGTCCAATCGCTTGCCCCGCCGGCCGGTGCGGATCAGAAACAGCCCCGTCAGCAGCAACCCCCCCAGGAAACACAACGCGATCCACGGAAAAGAGTCGGGGCCGATCGGCATGGGCGAATCATACGCCCGTTAACCGAGTACCCATCCCACCGCCGCGGCGAAGTCGTCGCAGACCGCCTCGGGGTGGACCGCCGCGTCGTGCTCGTCCGCCGGTCGGAACTTGCCGGTGCGCACCAGAACGCCCGCCACACCGCACGCCGCGGCGCCGCCGATGTCGTTGGGCAGATCGTCGCCGATCATCACCGCCCGGCCGGGCCGGACGCCCACGTCCTGCAACGCCGCCCGGAAGAAGGCCGCCGCCGGCTTGCCCGTCACCTGCGCCTCGACCCCCGCCGCGAACGAAAGCGCCGCCACGAACGGCCCCATGTCCAGCGACAACGCCCCGTCCCGGTCGCGGAAATACCGATTGCTCCCCATCGAGATCAACGCCGCCCCGCCCCCGGAAGCTTCAACCTCGCTCCCTTCGCCGCCCGTCAACACCCGGAACGCCGCGTTCAAACTGGCATACGTGAACCCGTCGCCCGCATCCCCCACCACCACGGCGTTGGGCCGATCGGTGTCCAGCCCCTCGAAGTCCGGCAACAGGTCGTCGTGCACCAGCAGGTGCGGCCGCCAGCGGTTCTGCTCCACCACCCGCCGCGCCGCCCGCGGCGCGGTGAACACCTCGTCCACCTCCAAATCAAACCCCATCCCGCGCAGCTCGTCCACGAGCTGCGCCCGCGGCTTCCGCGTCGTGTTGGTCAGGAACCGCACCGCCCGCCCCGCCTCGCGCAGCCGGGCCAACGCCTCGACCGACCCCGGCACCGCCGCGCCGCCCACGGCCAACACGCCGCTGATGTCGATGAGCACCGCCTCGATCCGCGACTCGGACATGTCTAAATGTTATGCCCGGTCACGCCGAGATCGAGTCGTAG
>JBCBSA010000370.1:0-3005 GCA_039819425.1 Planctomycetota bacterium | reverse complement strand
CCCTCACCCCCCCACCAGCTTGTCCGTCTCGACCTCCGTCGCCCCCACCACCCGCCCCTCCGCCGGCAACGACACCGCCGTCCCGGGCTGGTGCCGGCCCCACCGCACCACCGCCAACGCGATCCCCGCCTGACCCCGCAGCGGCGACGCCGTCGAACTCGTTATCCCCCCGATCACCTTCTTCGCCCCCCCCGCCTCGAACACCTCGGCACCCGCGTGCGGCACCCCCGGCATTTCCACGCCCCGCGTCTCCACGGAATCGACCCGCAGCCCCACCAACAACCGCTTGGGGTGCCCCAGACTCTTCATCCGCGCCACCACCTCCTGCCCGAGGTAGCACCCCTTCGTGAAGCTCACCGCCCCGTCGATCCCCCACGGCCCCGGCACCTCCGCCGGCAACGAGTCCCGCCCGAAATCCACGTGGTACCAAGGCACCCCCTCCTCCACCCGCACCGTGTTGAACGCCGACCAGCCCACCGGCCTCCCCCGCATCGAACCCCGCCGCCGCTCGGCGTACGCCGCGTCGGCCTCGGCCCCGATCTCATATCCCGAAGCCGTCAACAACCGCTCGTAGACCTCCACCACGTGCCCGCTCGGCACCACCAGCCGAACACCGAGCACGCCCCCCAAATCCCAGCGATACGCCGTGCACCGCGTCAACCCGTCCGTTCCCATCGGCAGGCCGACCACATGATGCGTACCCGGCGTCGCGCCCATCTGCGCCACCCGCCCACCTTCCCCGTCCGCCACCACCGCGTCCAGCAGCCGAACCGCCGCGGGCCCGAGAAGCCACAACAACTCACGCTGCCCGGTCCGATCTTCCACCGTCACGTCCTCGGTGAACAGCCGCGCCTCGACCAGGTCCCGCACCCAAGGCAGATCGAAGACATCCATCTCCAGCCACGTCGATCCGCCCTTTCCGGGGTCGCCGTGGTGCACGATCAGGTCCGCCGCGATCCGCCCCTTCTCGTCGAGTTGAAACGCCCGCACCGTGGCCCCGCCCTCGAGTTGGTTGATCTCCTGCGTGCACAGGCGGTGCAGGTAGTCCTTCACGTCGGCCCCGGTCAGTTCCAGGATCGCCCGCTGAGGCAGACGCATCACCCCGACCCGCTGCCGGACCGCCCCGTATTCCGCCTCAAACCCCCTACCCTCGGAACCGCTCACGCCACCCCCCGGCAGGACAAACGACTCGGCCACCTCGATCACCCGCCCGTCGTCCAACGGCGGGCCCCACGGCATCAACTCCGCGCCGAGACGCGCGTTCAAGACCGACCAGTCCGGGGCCCCATGCTGCGACATCGCCCCAGTGTAGACACGACGAAGCTCCGAATTTAGTGATCCGCATCTTGGCTCAGCGGATAACCTGAATCGAAGTTGGGCCGTATCTCCTCTTCCGCCTCCGGTCAGGACATCCACCATGAATAAGCACACGCTGCCCGTTCAGTCGCTGGTTGTGGGCTACCTCGTGCTCACCCTCGGGGCTTGCACCCCCGCCCGCCACCTCTCCACCGAAAACGCGGCCGCTGCCGACGAATGGGTGCAAGAAGCCAACTGGGCAGACGGCATCACCCGCAACGACAACGCGACATCGTTCGCCTCGACAAGGCTCGCGGCCGCTAACGGCGGCCTCTCCGAACAATCGAGCAACAGCCAGATCGATGAGCCCCCCCCGACGCCACCCGACGCCTCGGCCGCCCGGCAGGTGATCTACACCGGCCGGCTCACCGTGCTCAGCCCCGACCCCGCCGCCGCGATCGACCGCGCCCGCCAACTCGCCGAAGACCTCGGCGGCTACGCCGACGCGGTCCGCCGTCAGAGCGTCCGCCTCCGCGTCCCCGCCGCGAAGTTCGACGCCGCGATGCAGGCCCTCGCGGAGCTCGGCCTCGTCACCGACCGGGCGATCGACGCCGCCGACGTGACCGCAGAACTGGTCGACCTTCAACTCAGGCTCGACAACCTCGAAGCCCTGCGTCAGCGCATGAAGGCGCTGCTCGAGCGGGCCGAGCGGGTCGAGGACATGCTCGCCATCGAAAAAGAACTCGGCCGACTCGCCGGCGAGATCGAACAGCTCAAGGGCCAACTCCGCCTCACGCGCGACCGCGTCGCGCTCAGCACGATCACCGTCACCTTCAACGCCCCCTCGGGCACCGCCAGCGGCCTCGCCGGCCGCGTCCGCCCCTTCGCCTGGGTCAACTCGGTCGGCGACGAAGCCTTCGGCGCCCGCCCGCTGCCCCACGCTCAGCCCAAGCTCGGCCGGGCACCCAAACTGACGCTGCCGGGGGGCTTCGTCCGCTTCTACCAAAAGGACCACCGCGTCTTCGCCATCGACCGCGGCCAGGTCGTGGTCAAGCTCACCCGCCAGCCCAACTTCGACCAGGCCGACGTCGGCTTCTGGGTCGATCAGGTCCGCGATCGGCTGACAACCGAGCTGGGCGTGCCCACCCAGGACCCGGTCAGGCGCGTCACGCAAAACCGCTCCCCGGTCCTGGTGATCCACGGTCAACGCCCCGCCGGCCAGAAGCCGCTGGGCTACCTCGCCGGGCTCGCCGCGAACGACAAGCACGTCTTCGTGTTGGAAGCCTGGGGCCCGGCCGACGAACTCGAACGCCAAGCCCCCGCCCTCATCGAGTCGCTCGAAACCCTTCAAATCAACCGCGGCTGGTGGTAAGGTTTTGTGGCGTTAATTCTACGCCTGCTCCGCATCGATCAGCGACAACGCCGCGTTCACCGCGTGGTCGATCATCGACCCCGGCATCCCGCCCCGCCCCACCACCGCCACGCCGAAGGCCAGCGTCAAAATCGCGTCGGCCAGCCCCGCCGCATCGGCCTCCGGCCGCAACTGCCCGTCGGCGACCGCGCGGCGTAGCGCGGCGGTGAGCGCCTTGCGTAGCCGGCCGGTGTACGCCCGGGCCGTCGCGTCGGGTGCCGACGGGTCGTCGCGGTCGCCGCGGGCCATCGTCTGCGTGAACAGGCACCCGCCGTCCGTGCCGGCCCAGGCGTGCCGC
>JBCBSA010000369.1:0-3016 GCA_039819425.1 Planctomycetota bacterium | reverse complement strand
CCCGCAGGTTCGCCAGCACCAGCTCCCACACGATGAACAGCGCAAACCCGATCGTCGCCGGCAGCTTACGGAAGTAACCCGACTCGCCCCCCGTCAGCGACGACAGCCACATCAACGCCAGGTACGACACCACAAACCCCAACACGAAGTCCGCCCACCCCGTCGAACCCGCCATCGCCATCCACGCCAGCGCCATCAACAAATTGGTCAGAAAAAGAATCATCGCCGCGGTTCCTCCGTTTCGGACAATGAATCGCTGACGGCGCTGTGTCCGGGAAGCGTCGCAACGCCGCGCGGCGTCACCCCGACCGCCTCGACGTAGGCCGCCGGGTCCAGCAGCTGCCGCGCCGCCCGGTCGGCGTACCCCAAGAGCGGCTGCGGCCACAGCCCGATCGCGGTGACCAACACGACCAACGCCACGACCGGCGCCGCCATCCCCCAAGGCACCGCACGCCCCCCGGAAACTTCCGGGTTGACTTGCGGGTTGACTTCCGGGGGCGGGGGTTTCCAGAAGGCTTCGTTCCAGATCTTCATCATGCTCATAAGGGTTAAAAGGCCCGCCGCCAGCGCCGCGGCGAGGACCCACCACTCCGCGCCTTCGACCAGCGCCCGCAGCACCGCCAGCTTCGCCCAGAACCCCGACGACGGCGGCAGCCCCGCCAAACTCAGCGCCGCCAGCAGGAACAACGCCGCCAGCCACGGCGTCGCGCTCGCCAACCCGCCCAGCGGCTTGAGCTGCGTCGTCCCCCGCCGCCGCTGCACCAACCCCGCCACCAGGAACAGCGCCGGCTTGATCGTGCCGTGGTGCACCAGGAACACCACCGCCGCCGCCAGCCCCAGCGCCCTCACCTCCGGATCGCTCGCCGACAACAACCCGACTCCCGCCACGATGTAACCCACCTGGCTGATGCTGTGCCACGCCAAAATCCGCTTCATCTCGAACTGCGTCACCGCCCCCAGCACCCCGCTCACCATCGTCACCCCCGCCACGATCAGCACCACGAACAACACGTCTTCCGCCCCCGGAAAGACCAGCGTAAACGTCCGCACCAACGCGTACACCCCGACTTTCGTCAGCAGCGCCGCAAAGACCGCGCACGTCCCCGCCGACGGCACGTGGTAGCTCGCCGGGAGCCAGAAGAACAGCGGGAACAACGCCGCCTTCAGCGAGAACGCCACCGCGAACGTCGCCGCCAGCGCCAGCACCAGCGTCGGGTTCTCCGCCTGCACCTCTTGCAACGCCCCGTGCAGGTCCGCCATGTTCAGCGTCTTCGTCGCCCCGTACAGCACGCCCACCCCCGTCAGGAACAGCATCGACCCCACCAGGTTCAGCGCCACGTACTTCACCGCCCCCTCGAGGTTCGCCCGCCCCCCGCCCAGGCTCAGCAGCACGAAGCTCGAGATGAGCAACACCTCGAACCACACGTACAGGTTGAAGAGGTCCCCCGTCAGGAACGCCCCGCTCACCCCCGCCAGCAGCACCAAGAGCAGCGGGAAGAACCCGCGGTGGATGTCCCGCCGCGTCGCCTCGAACAGGCTGAACAAACATACGACCAGCCCCATCACCCCCGCCAGCAGCACCATCACCGCCCCGAACCGGTCCGCCGCCAGCGTGATCCCGAAGGGCGCCGACCACCCCCCGACCTGCACCGCGATCACGCCCACCCGGTCCGCCGCGACGACCAGCGCCAAGCCGCTGCCCAAGAGCCCGACCGCCCCCGCGACCGCCACGCCGCGCTGCCACGCGAACGACCGCCGCCCGAGCAGGCACGCCGCCGCCGCTAGCAGCGGGATCAGGATGGGAAGCACCGGCAACAGCGTCACGTGTCGGTACTCCGCATCCGGTCCGGGTCGTCCCCGTCGATCGCCGCCGCCGTCCGCCGCACCAGCACCGCCGCGAACGACACCACCGCGAACCCGATCACGATCGCCGTGAGCACCAGCGCCTGCGGCAGCGGGTCCGCCGCGCCCGTCGGCGGCGACAGCTCGCCCACGTCGGTCAGCGGCGCCGGCGACCGCGTCAGCCCCGCGCTCACGAACACCGCCAGGTTCGCCGCGTGGCTCAAGAGCAGCAGCCCCAGCACCAGCTTCAGCAGGCTCCGCCGCATCATCAGATACAGCCCGCAGGTGAACAGCACCCCGGCCGTGATCGCCAGCACGATAAACATCAGTCCCGCTCCCCCATCAGCCCCACCAGAATCATCATCGCCCCGCCCAACACCACCAGATACACCCCCACGTCAAACAACAGCACCGTCCCCGCCTTCCCCACCCCCGGCACCTCCACCCACCACTGCCCCGTCATGAACCCCTGCCCTCGGAATAGAGCAACGGCGCCGCTTAAGAGTGCGAGTAAGAGGCCCACCCCCAGCAGCCGCTCCGGGTCCGCCCGCAACAGCCGCCGCGTCGGCCGGACCCCGAACGACAGCGCGTGCGCCGCGAACGCCAACGCGCACAGCAGCCCCCCGATGAACCCCCCGCCCGGCTCGTTGTGCCCACGCAGCAGCACCAGCACCGAGAACACCACCAACAGCACCACCAGCAACCGCGACGTCGTCCGCAGCACCAACGCGTTCATGAAGCCCCCCCCTCGACCTCACGGTCGATCGCCGGCTTACGCTGGCGTCCCAACCACACCAGAGACCCCACCCCGATCCCCGCCACCGCCACGACCACGATCTCGCCCATCGTGTCCAGCGCCCGGAAGTCCACCAGGATCACGTTCACCACGTTCCGCCCGAACGCCTCGGGCGCCGCCGCGTTGAGGTAGTACGCCGACACCGCCGCCGGCAGCTCCACCGTCGCCGACGCCAACACCAGCAGCGTCACCGCCGACCCGCCCGCCGCGGCCACCACGAGGTCTCGGATGCGGCTGCCCGTCGGCGACGCCTTCTTCAGCTTCGGCAGGCGACGCAGCACCAGCACCAAAATCACCACCATCAGCGTCTCGACCATCAGCTGCGTGATCGCCAGGTCCACCGACCCGTAGGTCGCAAACAGCACGGCCAACCCGATG
>JBCBSA010000368.1:0-3022 GCA_039819425.1 Planctomycetota bacterium | reverse complement strand
CTACGGCGGCGCGGACACCGTGCAGTGTGTCGGCTTCACGACGGTCGAACGCCTGCTCGCGCTGTGCGACGAGCCGTAGGGCCCATCGCGATTTCTTTTTTCTCCGAAATCTTTATCGTTTAATCTAGAGCTTTCTCCTCCCCTCAGGATTCTTGCCATGAACTTGCTGAAGCCCGCAACGTTGTCGATGTCCCTGTTCGCCTGTGTTTTTTGCGGGCCGATCGGCCCGGCCCACGCGATCGGGCTCGACGGGCTGCGGGCCGATCTTGAGGCACAGGGTGCCGAGACCTCGGCGCTCGACGGCGTTGCGGCGGACCACCCCATGATCGAGGCGTTGGAAGGCAAGAGCCTCAAGCGTCACCGCGTGGTGGTGCCGGGGTCGGACGCGTTCTTCTATGCGTCGGACACGCGGTCGGTGGCGGTCATCACGGCCGGGCCGGAGGTGGTCGGCGAGTTCCTGATGCCCATCATCCGCGGGGCGGATTTCGTGACGCTCGACGGGACGCCGGTGGTGCCGGGCGACCCGATCCCGGCGGGGCTGGTGTACACGGTGACGGACCTGGGCTGGCACTGGGTGATGTCGCGGACGACGCTGACCCCGGCCGAGGCGACGCCGAACATGGCGACCGGGTCTGACGTCGACGAGTCGGCGGTGAAGCACCACCTGCGCGTCGACGGGGGCTTGGAGGGCGACGGGCAGACAACCTTCGACACGCTCGGCGCGGCGGTTGCGCGGGCCGGCTCGCTGCTGCAAAAAGGCGAGGGCGTGAAGATCACCGTCGCCCCCGGCACGTACCGCGAAGGCGGCATCGAGATGTGGGCCGGCGGGTGGTCCGACGCGGCGCACCAAGCCGTCTTCGTCATCGAAGGCGAAGGCAAGACGCAGCCGGTCATCACCGGGGCCCAGGACTGGTCCGGCGGGTGGGAACTTGTCGAGGGCACGGAGAACGTCTATCGCAAACCCTGGCCGCACCGGTTCGGTCTGTGCGAGCAGACCTGGGAGCGGTGGGGTTACCTCATCGACCCGCGCGTCGCCCGCAGCGAAACGGTCACGGTCAACGGCCTGATCATGCTGCCGAGTATGCTCGAGCAGTTCGCCTGGATCGACCCCGACGGCGCGGTCCCGCTGGACCAGACCGGCGAAGCCCAGAACCAGCCGGGCCGGTGGCAGCCGCAGGGCGTCCGCGACCCCAAGGGATTGTTGCCCGGCACGTTCGGGGTCATCGAAGCCGAAGAGGCGATCTACGTCTGCCCCCCGGACGGAATCGACCTCAACGCCGCGGCGGTCGAGGTCGCCGTGCAGCCGTTCCTGCTCAACATCGACGGCAAGGACAATGTCGTTCTGCGCAACTTGGCGTTTATCCACACCGCCACGTTCGTCGGCGGCCACGTCCAGGGCGTTACCATCGGCGGCAGCAACGTGTTGGTTGAGGACTGCCGGTTCGACGAGCACGGAGGCAAGTCCTTCGCCATCACCGGCGAGAAACGCAACCGCATCACCTTCCGCCGATCCACCTTCAACGGCAACGGCTGGAAGGGCCTGTCCACCGGCTACCGCGTCGACAACATGGTCATCGAAGACTGCGAGTCCTCCTACAACAACTGGCGCGGCCACACCGGCTCGCAGCACGGCTGGGACTCGGCCGGCGTCAAGGCCTTCGCCCTCGACGGCCAGGTCGGCATGATCATCCGCGGCCACCGCTCCTTCGCCAACCTCACCAACGGCTTCTGGCTCGACCAGTCGTTCACCCCCCGCAGCCCCATCACCATCACCGACTCGCTCTTCGTCGCCAACCGTTACGGCTCGCAGCTCTACCTCGAAAAGCTCACCGGACTCGTCGAGGTCAAGCGCAACGTTATCTGGAACGACGCGGGCACCCGCGCGATCGACGGCACCTCCTGGAACGTCCACCTCGCCGACAACATCCTCTACTCCAGCAGCCCCGACCAGGCGGTCATCTACCTCCATAACCGCGGGAACGAGTCGGAGTACGCCAACTACTCCAGGGACTGGACGATCCGCGACAACCTGATCGTGTCCGGCGACACGACCAGCCCGATCCTGCTGGATCAGTGCACGCCCGAGGAGTTCGCCGCGTTCCTCGAAACGATCCAGGCCGACGGCAACGTGTACCACGCCGTGTCGCCCAGCAGCGCGTTCCACCTGCCCGGCGACACCACCGGCGGCCTCGGCGCCTGGCGCGGGGTGACCGGCCAGGACGCCGACAGCGTCGCCCTCGACCCCGCCTTCGGCTCGGCCGAGCGGTACGACTGGTCGATCGGCGATGCCGCGGTCCGCGAGCGGCTCTCCGACCTGCCCGGCCCGCTTTCGGCAGAGGACCGTGCGAAGCTCGAGTACGCCCTCGCCCAGTCGAACCGCTTCCTCAGCATCACCGCCTCGGCCGGCCACGAGTCG
Source organism: Planctomycetota bacterium (assembly GCA_039819425.1). Lineage (GTDB taxonomy): Bacteria > Planctomycetota > Phycisphaerae > Phycisphaerales > Phycisphaeraceae > Algisphaera. Next base: position 606 of record JBCBSA010000368.1, on the reverse strand, counting down.
GGCCCCGCCTTCGATCTGGCCCGCGGCGCGATCGAGAACCACTGGAAGCCCGTCGACCTCTCGTCCTTTGCGAACCGCCCGCTCGTCGGCCCCGACGCGTGGATCGGCGCGGGCAATGCGCTGCCCCACCTCGAAGCGGGCCGCCACGTCTTTGCCGGCGTGCCGTTCGACATCCCCGACGTCAGCGACAACGCCCGTGTCGGCGTCGCCCTGCCGTCGAACAAGGTCAACGAGACCGCTGGCGAAGCGCTTATCGCTTCACACGAGGTGCCGATCGATAACGCCACCCCCGCCGTCTACGTCCTCCACGGCGCCGGCTGGATCGGCACCGAAACCGACGTCGCCGCCGTCTACGAACTCGTCTACGACGACGGCTCGACCCACGCCGCCGAGGTCCGCCCGTTCAACGTCGGCGTCGCCGAGCCGACCATCGGCGAGTGGTACCACTCCTTCCCCCGCTTCGACAACGAACACACCCGTCACGTCGGTCTCCAGGGCCACGGCCAGTCGCCCGGCGCGACGCTCTACGTGATGGAGATCCAAAACCCCTCGCCGGACAAGGTCGTCACGTCGCTGCGGATGAGCCCTGCCGACGGCGTGGACACC
>JBCBSA010000367.1:0-3030 GCA_039819425.1 Planctomycetota bacterium | reverse complement strand
GGGGGGGGGGGGGGGGAACAGCAAGCCTTTTTGGGGCTGGGCTCGGCCATGGGTACACGGTAGCAGGGCCGTTGGTTAGAGGGGGTTCGTATGATGGCCGATGGAAGTGACACGTCGACGCGAGGGCGCTATGCAACGGACCACGGGACAACGAGCGGGACGGCGGAGCGGGGTGGGGGCTTGGGGTTTGGTGTGGGTGTTGGGGGTGTGCGTGGGTGGGGTGGGAGAGGCGAAGGCCGACGGGCCGGTGCCCGCGTCTCACGGGCATGAGGCGGCCGTGGCGTGGCTGGAGCGGGCGGGTCGAGAGGCGCGGCGGATCACGGGCGTGGGCGACGCGCTGACGGTAGCACTGCAGACGAAGGGTGAACTGCTGGCGGCGGTGGCGGCGTGGCAGGCGGAGCTGGGGCTGGACGAAGCGGCGGCGGCGAACGACCGCTTGGTGGGCTTGTGCGTCCGGGCGTTGGCCCACGACGGGGAGGCGGGCTGGGTGCGGGCGGGGCGGGCGTGGGCGGCGGCGCGGGTGGGAAACGCGGACGGGGCGCGGGCGGCGTTGGCCGAGGTCAAGGACCGGGAGGAGCGGGCGTGGGCGGCGTATCTGCTAGGGGATTGGGGGGTGTTGACGACGGAGAATACGGACCCCACGACGCTGCCGCTGGACGCGGTGAGTTCCGGTTTCGCGTTGCAGCTGGAGCGGCGGGCGCGGCACCGCGAGGTGTACGACCGGGCCAAGGGGCTGAGCGGGGCGGCGGCGGAGAGCTTGGTCGAGGGCTTGGGCTCGCCGCGAGAACGGGCGTGGGCGTCGTTGGGCGTGGCCCGCGGGTTGTTTGAGTTGGAGCGTTTGGCCGAAGCACCGACGGAAGCGGAAGCGCCGACGGGTTTGCCCGAGCCCGACCCGGGTCACGCGGGCGTGTCGGCAACATCGACGGAAGAGCCGACGGCAATCGTGGTCATCGAACCGTCGGTTTCGGTTGAACCGACAGAACCTCAATCCAAGAACGGAGGCGACGCCACGGTCGCGGTCGCGACCCACGGGGGGGGCTTGGCGGAGCCTCCGACCGCCGTGGGGGCCGAGCCGCTTCCCGTCGAAGCGCCCGCTGCAGCCGAGGTGGCCGCCGCTGAACAACCCGCGGCATCCGTGCCGCCGGCGGTGGAGGGCGATCCTGGTTCGGAGGCTGAGTCCGTGGTCGAGCCGGCGACGCCGCTAGCCGAAGCGCGGGACGTCGAGTCGGTGCCGACCGCGGAGGTAGCGGAAGAAAGCCAAGCCCAGACAAAGGCGTCTTCCGAAGCAATACCCGAGGTCGATTCAACGGTGATCGGGACGACGCAGGTGGTGGACGCCGATGGGTTCGATCCCGCCACGGATCCTGTGGTTGTCGCCGAACCCGAGCGTCAAGCGGTGGCCGACCCCGTGGCGTTGCCGGCGTTTGTGCCGGCCCCGGACGTGGCGGACGACGCGGAGGCCTTCACGGAAGACGTCGAGCCCCGGCCGCTGCCGATCGTGCCGAACCTCAAACGGCTGGCGCAGCCGGACGAGGTGCTGGACAGCGAGCCGGCACCCGCGGCGTTCGAAGCACGGTTCGTCACGACGGCTGGGGCGTTCACGCTGCGGGTGCACCGCGACTGGGCGCCGCTGGCGGCGGACCGGTTCCACGACCTGTGCCGATCGGGGTACTACCACAACCAGCGATTCTTTCGTGTGGTGCCGGGGTTCGTGGTGCAGTGGGGGATCCACGGGTTCCCGACGGTCGCCGAGCCGTGGCGGGCGGCGCGTCTGCCCGACGAGCCGCGGGCTCGGCCGAACCGCCGCGGCACGGTCGCCTTCGCCGCGGCGGCGACGCCCGGCACGCGGACGACGCAGGTCTTCGTCAACCTCGCCGACCAGCCGTACCTCGACGAGCTGGGGTTTGTGCCGTTCGGCGAGGTGGTCGAGGGGATGGACGTCGTCGAGTCGCTCTTCGCCGATTACGGCGAGACGCCCAGCACCCGGCAGCGCGAGATCCAGCTCGGCGGCAACGCGTTCCTCGACCGTGAGTTCCCGGAGTTGGATTCGGTGATCGCGGTGGAGGTGCGGGAGACCACCGGTCGATAGCCAACTGTCGGTCTCGGTGAACGAAGCCGGCGCTCGGGGGAACGCCCGGCATCACCCGTTCAACACGGCGTGCGACAACGTGTCAGAGGTCCGACGTCGCCGCGGGATCGGACGACCGCAGGCGGGCGAGCAGGTTCTGGGCCCAGCGTGCCCAGTCCTCGCGGGTCGTTCGGGTCAGCACGGCTTCGAGCAGGTCGCTCAGCGAAGCGAGCTCGTCGCCGCGTTTGACCTGGGCGAAGGCGAGGCGGGACTGGTACCCGAGGTTGCCCGGGTCCATCTCGAGGGCCCGGGTCTGGAGCTCGACCGCCCGGTCCCACATGCCGGCGGCGGCGAGGGTAAGGCCAAGGTTGCTGACCGGGTCGGGGTGATCGGGCAGGAGGAGGGTCGCGGTGTTGAAGGCGTGGGCGGCGCGGTAGAGCTGGCCGTTGCGGTAGTAGATCCAGCCGAGGTTGTTGAACGCCCGGCCGTGCTGGGGGTCGAAACGGACGGCGGTTTCGAGGTTGGCCTGCGCGGCGGCGTAGTCGCCGGCCTTGAGCTGCGCCACGGCGGCGCGGTACGCCTTGTCCGCCTCGGCGGGCTGCACGGCCGGGGGCACCTGGGCGTCGAAGCGGTAGACCTTGCCGCTCGGGTCGGCGCAGCCCGCCACGGCCAACGCCACGGCGAACAGGACAACGCCGTGGACGCCGCGTCGGGTCAACCACCCGCCGAGGCGATCACCCGAAGCTCTGGCGTGAAAAGATCGGAAGAAGATGGAGAAGCAAGAATCAGTACGCAAAATGGACCTCCACGGACCAGATCCCCTGCGGCGAGGGCCCGGTTGCTTCGAGCAGGAGCCGGTCGATCGCCACGTCGGGCTCCGACGAACGCCACCGCTCCAGAAAGGATACAAGCCCGGGGACGGTGACGGAAGCCATTTCCACGCGCAGCCGGCCGCCGCGTGC
>JBCBSA010000366.1:0-3035 GCA_039819425.1 Planctomycetota bacterium | reverse complement strand
CTTCGTCGTGGCCGTGGGCTTCGGCATCGACGAGGCGGACTACTGGGAGTTCACCGCCCAACTGGTCAACAACTGGGACGTGTTCACCGGGCTGTTCAAATCGGTGTTCTTCGGGTTGTTCATCGGGCTGATCGCCTGTTACAAGGGCTTCAACTGCGAGAGCGGCGCGGCCGGCGTCGGCAAGGCGGCGACCGAGGCGTTCGTCCTCGGGTTCATCGCCATCATCGTCAGCAACCTCTTCCTCGCTCAGTTCCTCAACACCCTCGACCCGATCATCAACGGCCGCGGCGGCCCGTCGGCGTTTGGTTGATCCCGCCCGCGCAAATAAAAGCTCGCAGAAGCCCACGTTCGACGAACGTGGGCGTCGTGGGCTTTACGCCAACACGATGTGATCGCGAGGACCCGTGACATCCCGCAGCGCGTTCCGCGTGTCCACCACCAACGCCGCGTGGTCCGCCACCAGCTGCCAGTCGTACGCATTGTGGTGCGTCGCCACCACCACCGCGTCATAACCCGCAAGCGACTCGGCCGTCACCGGCTGACTCTCCAAATCCAAATCGTGCTTCCGCCCCGGCCACGGCCGCGGGATGTGCGGGTCGTTGTAGGCCACGTCGCACCCCGCCGACCGCAGCATCTCGATGATCTCGAAGCTCGGGCTCTCCCGCACGTCGTCCACGTTCGGCTTGTACGCCAGCCCCAGCACCAACACCTTCGATCGGCTCAGCGCCTTGCCCCGTTCGTTGAGCGCCCCCGTAAGTCGATCCACCACGTACCGCGGCATGTGCCGGTTCACCTCGCCGGCCAACTCGATGAACCGCGTCGCGATCCCCACCTCCCGCGCCTTCCACGTCAGGTAGTACGGGTCGATCGGGATGCAGTGTCCTCCTAACCCCGGCCCCGGATAAAACGGCATGAACCCGAACGGCTTCGTCGCCGCCGCCTCCACCACCTCGAACACGTCCACCCCCAGCTCCGTCAGCACCACCTTCATCTCGTTGACCAGCGCAATGTTCACCGCGCGGAAGATGTTCTCCAAGAGCTTCGCCGACTCCGCCACCTCCGCGTTCGACACCAGGTGCACCTCCGCGATCGCCGCCCGGTACAGCGTCGCCGCCGCCTCCCCCGACGCCGCGTCGATCCCGCCGACCAGCTTCGGGATCGTCTGCGTGCTGTGGTTCTCCCGTCCCGGATCCTCCCGCTCCGGCGAGTACGCCAGGTAAAACCCCGCGTCCGTGCCGCAGGTTAATCCCGTCGCCTCGAATGCCGGCAACATCACGTCCCGCGTCGTCCGCGGAAACGTCGTCGACTCCAGCACCACCAGCTGCCCCGGTCGCAGCGTCCGGGCAATGTCCGCCGTTGTCCGCTCCACGTACGACAAATCCGGCTCCAGGTGCCGCCCCAGCGGCGTCGGCACGCACACCACCACCGCGTCCGCCTCGCCCAGTCGGCCCGCGTCCGCCGTCGCCTCGAACCGCTCCGACGCCGCCAACCCCGCCGCGAAGCCCGGCCCCAGGTGCTTCAGATAATCCGCCCCCGCCGCCAACGCCTCGATCTTCTTCGGATCGACGTCCACCCCCAGCACCCGGTACCCCGCCTCCGCAAACGCCCGGCACAACGGCAGCCCCACATACCCCAGCCCGATCACCGCTACCTTCGCGGTGCGGTCTTGCAGACGGCTCATCAGCGATCGCGTTTCGGTCATGGATCACACACCTACGGCCCGCCCCCGGAATCCGGGGGCGGGGGCCCGACTTCCGGGGCTTCCGGGGGCGGGGAGTGTAACCGCACCCTCTCCAACGGGTACACCGACACGTCCACCCCCGGCGACCACACCGCGTGATCCGGCTCCCGCCCTCCGACCAAGTCAGCGACAAAACCGTTCAGCCCCAGCGGCGACGCGTCCCACCGCCGCATCTCTATTTTCGGGGGCTCCGCCACTCGATACGCCGCGTGGTCCACCCGCCCCGCGTACAGCCGACCGTCCCCGCTCGGCCGTGTACGCCCCGACCCATAAAGAAACAGCGGCCGTCGGCTGTACAGGACGTAACGCTCCACGAGCCAATGCGCCAATGTTCCCACCTCCGCCGGCCGCGCCGCACCGTCGCCCGGCACGTCGTACTCGAACGCCGGGCCATCGTCTCCACCCGCTTCACCACGCCTCTGCCAGAAATACCGCACCCGCCGTCTCGGCTCTGCTTCTGCTAATACCTCATCTTCCTGCCGGATCGCCGCCCGGTGGTACGGCAACGCAAACACCCGCCGCGCGATCCACACCGCCACCCCCTGGTCCGCGTCCAGCGAATAAAACCACACCCCCGGCGTCCCGTCCGGACCCACCACATACGTCCGCAGGTTCAGCTCCCCGAAGTCCGACAGCCACGGCACCGCCGGCAACCCCGTTGGCCGCACCCCCTCCATCCGAAACGGCACCACCCCCAACCACCCCCTCCCCCGGAAATCAAAACCATCTTCGCCGTCGAACGTATCCACCGTCAGCCCCTCCGGCAGCGTCGCCTGGATCACTTCAGGGAGCACCGACCAGTGCAGAAACAACAGGTCCCGCCACCGCTGCCGCATCGCCCGCCGCCCCCGCGGCGGCCCCAGCGCAAACGTCCCCCTCGCACCACCCCCTACTGTGCTCGACTCGCCTTTCGCCAACATCCCCGAGCATAGCCCCGCCCGCCCCGTGCGTGTAGCGGACGAGCTTGCTCGCTCATCGAGCCGCCTCCAACGCACCGGCCTCGGAAAATGTCAGTAAACCGTTAGCTCCCGCCGTGCCGTTTGTTTAACCTCAACCATCGGTTTAGCTTCACGGCAGACACCCCACGCCCCCACCCGAGCCCCCCATGATCCGCCTCCCCCGACCCCGCCGCCGGCTCCTTCCCCTGGCCGCCGCCCTGATCGGCCTCACGGCCACCCCCGCACCCGCCCAGCAGACCGGCAGCGTCATCTTCTTCCACCCCGACGGCGCTTCCGCCGCCAGCTGGGCCGCCGCCCGCGCCCTGTTCGTCGGCCCCGACGACGACCTCAATTGG
>JBCBSA010000365.1:0-3051 GCA_039819425.1 Planctomycetota bacterium | reverse complement strand
CGATCGCTTCCTGGCGGGCCACGGCCTCACCCACGGCCGCTGGCTGACGCTCGTCGTGCTCCACCGCCGCCCCGAACCGCGGGCGTCGCCCAGCGAGCTGGCCCAAGACCAGGGCGTCACGCGGGCCACGATGACCGGGCTCTTGGCCAACCTCGAGTCTTCCGGGCTGGTGCGCCGCGAAACCGACGCGGCCGACGGGCGGAGGGCCGTCGTCGTCATGACCCCCAAGGGCCGACGCCTGGTCGACCGCCTGCTCCCCAAGGTGTACGACCACATCAACCGCCAGATGGCGCCGATCAGCGAGCGCGACCGCCGCACGCTGACGCGTCTGCTGGGACACCTGATCCGAGAATAAGCCACGCCGCGGGCCGCCACGCCGAAGGATCCATGCCGTGATAATAAGCCAGCTAATTATATGCACGGTCGCCGCGTCCGGGGCGGCCGCGGCTCCGGCACACACCGCCCAACACGTCGACGTCTCGGTCGCCAACGGCATCGCGGCCGTGGGAGAGACGATCTACGTCGGCGGCATGACCGCGGGGCGGATCGTGCGAGTCGGCCCCGGCGGCGGGTCCGAGGTGCTGACCGCCGGGCACCCACGCGTCCGGTCCGTGGCCGCGCTGCGACACGACCCGGCGACCGGCCTGCTGTGGGGCACCGCCCCCGACGCGTTCGGCCGGCCCGGGCCCGCCGGCGAAACCCTCCGCGAGCCCAGCGTCGTGTTCGCGGTCGACCCCCAGACCGGCCACCACCGGCACCTCATCGACTTCCCCCCCGGCGCGTTCACGAACGATCTGGTCGTCGCACCCGACGGGACACGCTTCGTGACCGACAGCCTCGGCGGTCGGGTCTGGCGGATCCCACGCGACGCTCGGACGCCGGTGATCCACGTCGAACACCCGCTGCTCGCCGGCGGGGGCCTGGGGGCGGCCGGCATCGCCCTCGACCCCGACGGCACGCTCTACGTCAACACCTACACCGCCGGCCGACTGCTGCGCATCCGGGGCCAAGCCGTCGAACCGCTTCGGACCTCTCGGCCGCTGCGCAACCCCGACGGCATGCTCGCCCTGCCCGACGGCAACCTGCTGGTCCTCGAGGGCAACGCCGCCGGCGACGCCGGCCGCCTGCTGCGTCTCGACATCGACGGGCTCGACGCCGCGGTCACCGACATCACCGAGATCGACATGCCCCTGAACCTCACCCCGTTCGGCGGCTCCGTAGTGTTGACCGACGCAGCCGCCCGCCCCTGGCTGCGCGGCTTCCTGGCCGGTGACGCCGTCGAAGCCCCGGCCGCTTCTCGCCTGATCCGTATCCCCCTCAACACGAAGCAAAACCGCCGTGACTGACCTTCGGGGAGAACACATGCTCGTCACGGGCAGCGGGATCGACCGCGTGCCCGGTGCCGGCCGGCCGGACCGAGACGACGCTGCGCGACACGCCAGCGATCAACGTGCGCGGCGTCTGGCTGCGCTTGAAGCACGGAGCGGCCGCGATGGCGGGCCATTCTTCCGGGGGCGGCGCGGCCGTCAACTGCTCGTCCTGGCTGGCCCACGGGGCGCTGCCCGGCAGCACCATCTATTTCGGCCAGCAAGGCCGCGCTCGACGGCGGCTACGCCATCCCCGGGCACCGGCCGTGGGCCACGCCCGGTGAACCGCCTCTAATCCCGCAGGTACGGCGCCGCCTCCCGCAGCGTCTCCTCCAGGATGTTCTGCCCCTCCACCGGCGGCGGGTCCTCGCCCGGACGCATCGTCACCACCAGCCGACGCCCCGCCCCCGGCAGCTCGAAACGCTCCCGCGCCGTCACAAACCCCGAACGCGACGCCGACACCTCCACGTCCAGGATCAACACCCCCGCCCCGAACTCGTCCACCGCCAACGAGAAACGCCCGTCCCCGTCCGTCCGGCCCCGCCCGATCGTCTCGGGGTTCAGCCGCTGCGGGTCCAGCTTCACCAACACCTCCACCCCCGGCAACCCAAAAAATTCCAGCCGCGGGTCGTCCGCCCCCACCACCTCCACCCCCGGCACCGGCCCCTCCACCACGACCCCCTGCAACCGGTACGGCGAACACGCCCCCAGAAAAACCAGCGCGAACACCAGGCCGCCGCACCCGCGCCAACCCAAAACCATCGTCTTCATGCTCATCGCTGCCGCAGCTCCGCCGGGTCCGGCAAATCTTTCAACGACGCCAGCCCGAACAGCTCCAGGAACTGCTTCGTCGTCCCGTACAGCATCGGCCGACCGATCTCCTCGGCCCGCCCCACGATCTTCACCAGGTGCCGTTCCATCAAACTCCGCAGCGTCTCCCCGCACGCCACCCCCCGGATCGACTCCAGGTCCGCCCGCAGCACCGGCTGCTTGTACGCCACGATCGCCAGCGTCTCCATCGCCGCCGGGCTCAGCTTCGACTGCGCCTTGCTGCGGTGCAGCGCCGACAGCACGTCCGCGTGCTCGGGCAGCGTCATCACCCGCCAACCCCCCGCCACCTGCTCGATCCGGAACGCCCGCCCCGTCGCCGCGTACGCCTCGTTGAGCACCCCGATCGCCTCGTTCACCGGCTTGCTCGCCCCGGGGAAGTCCAGCCCCAACGCCTCGGCGATCTTCCCCGACGACAACGCCCGCTCGCTGGTCAACAACGCCGCCTCCACCTTCGGCGCGATCGCCTCGACGTCTACGCCGTGGCCCTCGGCGGACTCTTCTTGCGCCGAAGGCTCTTCCGGGGGCGCGGCAGATGGGGAATCGTTCTCGGCCATCGGTGGATTGTAACGGACACCGCCGCAATCATGCCCCGACCGCATCGCCCCAACGGAGTCCCGCCGTGACCACGCCCACCCGCCTGCTCGCCCCCGCCCTGCTCGCTTCGCTCCTGCTCGTCGGCTGCAACGCGCCGCAGGGCGCGACCGTCAGCGACCGCCGCCAGTACGTCCAGGACCAGACCCGCCAGACGCTGAATCGGCTCTACCGCGAGAAGCCCGAGGCCCGTCAGAAGATCGAGAACGCCGCGGGCTACGGCGTGTTCAGCAACGTCGGGGCCCAGGTCATCTTCGTCGGG
>JBCBSA010000364.1:0-3058 GCA_039819425.1 Planctomycetota bacterium | reverse complement strand
CGGTCGAACCGGAACGCCTGCACCAGCACCACGTACAGCGGACGCTCGGGCTTGTAACCGAACCGCATGTCGACCTGTGGCGGCAGCCAAGGGTGCAGGTCGTCGAGGCGGTCGAACGCCTCGCGCCCGCCGACTTCCGGGGGCGGGACCTCCCACAGGCCGACGAAGTGAAGGTTCATCAACGGTTCGCTGTTGACTTCGGTGCCGCTTTCGCCGACGCGTACAGCACGGAGTTCACCCGCGTTCCACGTGTGCTGCTTGAGGCCGAAGAGGCCTTTGGTGGTGACCAGCACGTCGCCGCGGACCACGTCGATGAATGACCGTTTCCGCCCGACGTGGTAGGCGCCGACCAGGAAGGCGATACCGATCAGGTGGAAGAGACCGAACAACGGTATGAGAAAGAGCGCCATGGTCACGGGGAGGCCCGAGCCCCCGATCCCGTCCCAGAAGAAAGCGACGTTGACCGCGGTCGTGATCGTCAGCCAGAACACCCCAAACCCGATTAGGCCCTTGCCCGCTTTCCAGATGCCCCGGGCGGGGAGCTCGATCGCGCAACCGTCGCGGTTGATTTTCAGAATCGCGTTGGACGCTTGCGGTTGTTCGGGTGGAGCGGCGAGAGGCACAGGCGAATCGACAGGGGCGTTCGGTCCCGCGGCGGCCCGTGCGGAGCGGCAGGGATGCTCCGCGTCGGGTTTAGGGTTCTCGAACGCGATGGGGATCGGCTCACGCCGTTCGTGTGTCGAGAGGTCGGACATCGCCGCTTCCGACACGTGCTGGGCAAGGCTGATCAACCACTCGAGGGGGTAGCCCCACGCCAAAGCGAACTCTTTTTCGCCGGCCTTCACGCTCAGCCCGCCCAGTTTGCGGAGCGGGGCGAGCCAGTCGGGCAGCGGGAGCTCGTCGCTGTCACTGATCTCCAGCGAATCGACGTGGTCCAGCCGAACGGATTTGCGTTTGGGTCCGGGCAGGTGCGGCCGCCCGTGAGCGATGAGCTTTTCGGGGGTCACGACCAGTTCGTTGTGCCCCCCGCGGAATTTACGGCCCAGGTTCAGCATGCCGAGGCCCACGAAAAAGAGGGGCAGGCCGAACATGCATTCGGCCACGAGCCGGATCTCAAACGGAGAGCCGACGAGCAGGCGATACACCGTGTAGGCCACCAGCCCGAATCCCCCGGAGACAACCAGTCCGCCGATCAAGGCCATGCCCCCTGCGATCCTGCGGACCACCGGGCCCATGTCGCGGGGCGGGAGGACATACCGCTCGCCGTTGCGTAAGCGTTCGACTTCGATCTCGGGGGGCAGGGGGATAAGGTCTGACGAAGCCACGCGAGAAGAGTATCACGCGGCTTGTTTCATTACCGTGACGAGACGGCGGCTTGATCCCCCATCACGCGAGCCGGAGCGTATCGCCCACCAAACTTCATGCGGCGGCGAGGCGGGCCTTGCGTTTTTGTTGGCGGGTGGTTTGCCAGCCGCGGGCGTGGACGGCGAGGCTGTTGAGCCCGACGTAGAGGTACCCGGCGGCGAAGAGCAGGAGGAAGGGGAAGCTGACGACCGTGTTTTCGACGGTCAGCGACAGGCGGGCGCACTGGATCATGAACAGGCCGAAGGCGATCTCGACGAAGGTGATCCAGAGCTTGAGGCTGGGGATGGGGATGACGGGGATTTTTGATTTTTTGTTGCTGGCCATGGATTGCGGCGCGGGGCGATCGTCCGCGGCGGGGGACAGCGGCGTGGAAACTTCCGGGGGGGCGGTGCCGTATTTGGGGGTGCGGATGAAGGGGGAGTCGTGGCCGAGGAGGGCTTCGAGGCAGGCGACGGCGTTGTTGAGGGCGATGCCGATGCCGATGGACATGAGCATGGGGACCTGGGCCAGGGTGACCCAGGCCGAGCGTTTCTGGGCGCGTTGGCTGGTGAGGTAGAACGCGGTGGCCGAGGCGGTGCCGAGCATGAACAGGGACAGGCCCAGGAACACGCCGGCCCAGGCGCCCTCGCCGATGGGCTGGAGGTTCACGTAGACGGCGGGGTAGAACAGCATCGCGAAGAGCGTGATGTAGAGGTACACCATCGGGCTGGTGAGGTGGAAGAACGCCTCGAGCTTGACGCGGAACGGGACGGGCGCGCGGAAGAGCGTGGGCAGCAGCTTGATCGCGGTCTGGATCGAGCCCTTGGTCCAGCGGTGCTGCTGGCTCTTGAAAGCGTTGATCTCCGGCGGCAGCTCGGCGGGGCAGGTGACCTGTGGGAGGAACAGGAACCGCCAGCCCCGCAGCTGGGCACGGTAGGACAGATCGACGTCTTCGGTGAGGGTGTCGTGCTGCCAGCCGCCGGCGTCGTCGATGGCGGTCTTGCGCCAGAGCCCGGCGGTGCCGTTGAAGTTGATCCACGCGCCCGAGCGGTTGCGGGCGGTGTGCTCGACGACGAAGTGGCCGTCGAGGAAGATCGCTTGGCCGCGGGTGAGCAGCGAGTCGTCGCGGTTGAGGTGGGCCCAGCGGGTCTGGACCATGCCGACCCCCGGGTCGGAGAAGTGGTGGACCGTGCGCTTGAGGAAGTTGCGGGGGGGGACGAAGTCGGCGTCGAAGATGGCGATGAGCTCGCCGGTGGCGGTGGTGGTGGCTTCGGCGAGGGCGCCGGCCTTGTAGCCGACGCGGTCGACGCGGTGGCAGAGCTCGATGTCGACGCCTCGCTGTTTCCAGTAGGCGACACGCTCGGCGCAGATGGCCCGGCTGTGATCGGTCGAGTCGTCGACGACCTGGACCTGCAGGCGGTCGGCGGGGTAGTCGAGGGCGCAGGCGGCGTCGATGATGCGGCGGGCGACGTGGCCCTCGTTGAACATTGGCAGCTGGACGGTGACGCGGGGCAGCGTCTCGAACCGTTTGGCGGGGCGGGCGACGGCTTTGCGGTGGCGATTGAAGAGGAAGACGAGCCAGTAGCGGTGGAGGCCGTAGGCCCCGATCAGCGTGATGAGCAGGAGGTACAGCGCGGTCAACGGCCAGCGCAGCGTCGTCAGCCAGGCGGCGGGGTCGGTTTGGGCCAGGAGGGGGGTGGGGAGCATGGGGTCG
>JBCBSA010000363.1:0-3064 GCA_039819425.1 Planctomycetota bacterium | reverse complement strand
GGCCGAGCAGGTGCTCGTGCGCCCCAACGAGCTCGCCCCGCTGCCCGACGAGCACCTGGCCGAGCCGCACCGCACGCCGCCGCTGTTGCAGCAATCGCTGGGCGTCGTCGTCGGCCGAGACTACCCCGAGCCGATCGTCGATCACGCCACGGCGTACCGGTCCGCCAAGGAAAAGGTGTATCGCCGCAAAGGTCAGGCCAAGACGCGCGAGGCTTCGCAGCGGGTGTACGCCAAGCACGGCAGCCGAAAGCGCGGCCGGGACCGACGCGTGGCGACCGGCCTGTTCGCTTCGCGGGATTAGCCGTGAGCGCGGCGCAGACTCAGAGCGGTCCGCCGTTTTGGTCGCCCACTCAACGCCGTCAGGCCCAGCGTCAGCAGGACTCCGACGCCGGGCTCGGGGACCGTGAAGACCGCGACGCCCGATTCGCCGTTGTCGAGGTCGTAACGAAACGCCAACTGACCTAGGTTGTTGAGGCCCGACACACCGGCGGAGCCGTCAAGGATCTCGAAGCCCGCCACGGTGCCACCGAAAAAGCTGTCGCCCACGCCGACGACCCGCGTCAAGCCTCCGGCCGGGTCGTAAGCAAAAAGAGCTTCGTCGCTGAAGAGACCCGAGACGAACGCAACCTGCCCGGCCTCGTTGAGCACGCCGTGCTGAAAATCCAGGACCAGAGGGTTCGCAGCACCTAAGAGCGGGTCCGTATCATCGGCGATGACCGTGGCTACACCCGACGATTGATCCAAAAGAAACAGCGAGCGCCGCCAATCGAGGAACTCGCCCTCGGCGTCGTAGAACCTCACCAAGGCTTCCGCCAGCACCTGTCCGACGAGGTTGTGGTCAAACACCACGGTGTCGGACAGCCCGGCTCGCTGCCCCTCTCTTCCGGAAAACCGCGTGTTGATCCGCTGCGGCTCTGCATCGGCCACCCCCACGGTCAAGACGCCGCCGGAGTTGCTAAACGCGGCGTCACCCCTGTCGTTAACCGCAGAGCTGAAACGCGAAGAGGCAAAAGAACTAAGGACCGAGCCGTCTCGCAACGGCTGGCCCTCACGCGCGAGCACCCGCGCCGCCCCGGTGGAACCGTCGATATGGATCAAGCCGGAGCGGCCGTCGGCGTCCCCCAACGTCTCAAAAAAAACGCCGTGACCACCAGATCGCCGTTGCCGGCCAAGCCGGGACTACCGCCGAACGAAGAAAAGCCCGTGACCGTGCCGTAGCCGTCGGGTGACGGGTCGCCGGTGGTCAGCAGGTTTTCGATCCCGTTCGGCCCGGCACGGAGCTGCGCCACGCCGATGCTGCGGCGGACGCCCTCGTCATCCGGCCGGGCCGAAGATCACGTGCTGGGAATACACTCGGCCCTCGGCGTCCATCGACTCCGGCCCGACCGGTGGGTCGAAAAAGGAGGAAGAGCCGAAATCCCGTGGGCCCAGACTCGACTCGGTGCCGGGCACCGGGTCGCCCAGCCGTGAGATCACCGACAACCCTTCCGGCGTCGACAGGAAATACGCCGGGGTCGGCCCAAAGGGAGAACCAATCGGCGAGGCAAAAGGCGACCGGAGCAGCGGGCGGGGAATCGGCGGCGCGAAAGGCGGATCGCCCTCGCCGACCCGACCGCCCAACGCGACGTCGCCGCGCTGATTGATCTGTGGGCTGTATAGCTCGCTCAGCGGCCCGGGCTCACCGGGAATCGTCGTGTCGGTGCCGATGCGCTGCGTCAGCCCGGATTTGCTCAGCACGAACAGGCCGGGCCGAGATACACCGCCCTCCGAGACGACGCCAAAGAAAGCCATCTCGCCACGATCGGTAAAACCAGAAACGCTGTAGAGGTCTTCAAGCACCGGCCCACCCGGTACCACCGCCTGTTCCTCCGCCAAGGCCCGTTGCACCAGACCGGCAGACGCCGACGCGGCCGCCGTAGACAGCACACAAGCGGCGACACCGGTAGCCGCGACAGAAAACTTTTGCATGTTTGGCAAGCTCCCGAAAATCATTCAAACACAAACCGTGATCCAGCTTTTAGAGCACGCCAGCCGCGCGTTTGGCAGCCGACGCGAGCGTCCCGCGGTCCGTCGGCGAGGGCGGTTGCGCCGCACCCGCTGAATGTGGAATTGGGATGCTTTGACCGAAATTTAAGGATAACGCAGCAAAAAAAACTCGCAAGCCATAATGCTTTGGTGCGGTTGCCGGGTGGTCAGGCCGTGAGCTTGCGCATCTCTTCGACACACTTCGTGAGGGCCGGCACGGGGTTTTCGACATCGGCTTCGTATTCGATCACGGCCATGCCGTCGAACCCGCCCTCTTCCAGGGCCGCGACGAACGCGGGCAGGTCGAGCGTGCCGGTGCCGACGACCACGTCGTGCCACTGGGCGTTGGGCTCGAAGGTGAAGTCTTTGTAGTGGACGCCGAAGACCTGACCGGCGTACTTCTTGGCCCACTCGACGGGGTTGCCGTTGCGGGGCCCGGTCTGCATGCACCAGGCGGTGTCGATGCACAGCCCGATGTGCCCTTCGCCGAGCTTGATGAGGTGGTCGACGACGTCTTGCGAGCCGCCGAACATGTAGCCGCCGTGGCAGTGGATACCGACGCGGATACCGAACTCCGCGGCGAGTTCGGCGGTCTTGGGCACGGCGGTGTGGTAGCTGTCGACCTTGAAGTGGGCCGAGATGTGCTTGGCCCCCGCGGCGGCGGCGCATTCAAACCAAGAGCGTTCGCAGGCGGCGCCGGTGAACGTCTGCACACCGATCGACACCACCTTCACGTCGGCCGAATCGTAGACGTTGATGACGTCGGCGAACGCCGCGGAGTCGTCGAAGTCGGCGTGGACCGCGCAGACTTCGATCGAATCGACGCCGATGGCCTTGACCTTCTCGGCGACCTCGGCGTTGTCCGTGAAATGCCGAAAGCAGTAGCTCTGAACACCGAAATCGAGGGCGGGGCGGGGCATGGGGCAGGCTCCGGGGGCGGTTGACGGGATCACGAGATCTACCGTCAGCTTAGCAAAGGCGGTGGTGGGCAGTGGGCAGTGGGGGTTGGGCAGTGGGGGTTGGGCAGTGGGGGGTGGGC
>JBCBSA010000362.1:0-3068 GCA_039819425.1 Planctomycetota bacterium | reverse complement strand
GATCGACCCCGCCAAATCTGTCGATCGCCACCGCCCGCATCCGTTGGGGCAAGTTGTCCACCGTGTGTCTCCTTGTTGGGTCGACTTGCTGTATGACAGACCTGTTCGCCTGCCGCTGGGGTCTAACGGTAGGCGGAGTCGGAGGGTTCCGGCTGACGGTCTTGGGGTCAGGGCTCGAGGGTAACCAGGAGCTCGAGTTCGTTGCCGGGCCGCAGCGGGTAGGTGCGGGTGTTTTCGCCTTCCAGCCACTGGCCGGAGGGGAAGAAGGCGTCCAGAGCGGGGAGGTTGAACCGGTAGAGGTCGTAGTCGCGCGCGTCGACGGTGACGGTGTAGCGGGCCTGCCCGGTGGCGAGCCGGAAGCGGGCGTTGCCGAAGGCGTTGCCGCGGGCGGTGACGGTGGGGGAGGGGCTGCCGAGGGGGCTGGCGGCCGGGGAGACGGTGACGACGGGCTCGGGGATCGGGGTGCGGTCGAGGCGGTCGCGGACCGAGACGATGACCCACGCCTCGGGCGAGGCGCAGCCGACGAGCGTGCCGAGCAACAGGCACACGGCGGCGAGCGGGATGGTCCAGCGTTTGGCGGCCATGACGCAGATGATATCGGCTCGCACGCCGAGCCCGTTCACGACGATTCGAGAGAGCGGTTCGTGACGGGTCAGCCCGGCCAGACGCCGGCAAAGACCTCGACGGCGGGGCCGGTCATGACGACCTGGTTATCGGATTCGCGCCACTCGAGGTCGAGCGGGCCGCCGGGGAGGTGGGCGGTGAGGCGGCGGCCGGTGCGTCCGGACAGCACGCCGGCGACGCAGACGGCGCAGGCCCCGGTGCCGCAGGCGAGCGTCGCGCCGCTGCCGCGTTCCCAGTGGTAGACGTCGACCTCGTCCGCGGTGCCGTTGTCTTGAGTTTTCCGGAGGCGGACGAAGTGGACGTTCATCCGGTTCGGGAAAGCGGGGTGGTGTTCGAGCTCGGCCCCGCGCTCGGGATCGACTAACTCGGCGTCGGGGTCGTCGACGTACAGCACCGCGTGCGGGTTGCCCATGCCGACGAACACCGCGGCGTCGAGGCGGGCGTCGAGCTTGCTCTCGTCGACCGGGATCGCGGGGAGGTGGAGCGTCGGCTCGCCCATCTCGACCGCTACGGCGTCCACGCGGCCGTCGGCGTCGAGGGTGTAGTCCAGCGACAGCACGCCGTTGCCGGTCTGGATCCGCATCGGCTTGGCGTCGGGTCGGGTGCCGAGGCGGTGGTCGTGGACCATCTTGCAGACGCAGCGGATGCCGTTGCCGCACATCTCGGCCTCGCTGCCGTCGGCGTTGAACATGCGCATGCGGGCGTCGGCTTCGACGCCGTCTTCCGGGGGCAGCGTCAAGATCAGCCCGTCGCCGCCGACGCCGAAGTGCCGGTCGGCGACGGCCCGGGCCAGCGCCGGCGGGTCGGGCACGTCGTGCGTGAACCCGTCGACGTAGACGTAGTCGTTGCCGAGGCCGTGCATCTTGACGAAGGGCAGTCCGCTCATGAGGCGGCACTATAGCCGCAGGGCTTTCCGGACTGCGAACACCGAATTTTCCGGGGGCCGCGCGTCACACGAACGACAGCGTGACCGCGGCGATCAGCACCGCGACGCTCGCCGCGTTGATCCGCCGCATCAGCCGATCGATCGGCGGGTCGAGCAGCGGCACGCCGACCAGCGAGCGGAGGTACGCCTGCCGCCACGCGATCGAGCCGTGCCGCCAGCTCCGGCGGTCGGGGGCGATGTGGTTCAGGTCGGCCACGCGCTGCAGCGCCCCGATCATCCCCGCCGCCGCGGCCTGCGTGAAACGCTCGGGGTCGGCCGGGTCGGGGCCGCCGTATCGGGGCACCGAGTTGGCCAGGTATCGGGCCGCGAACGTATCGGCCTGCCGCTCGATCCGCCGCGACACCCAGCCGAAGCCCGCCGCCCACAGCCCGATCCCCGCGACGAGCAGCCCCACCTCCACCCCGGTCCGCCACGCCCCGTTGGTCCAGCCGCCAAGCACGAAAGCGACCCCTTCGCCCACCACCGACAACCCCGCCACGCCCGCCGCCGCCGCCGCCAGCAGCCACCACAGGTGCCGCAGCCGCACGTGCCCCAGCTCGTGCGCCATCACCGCCTCGACCTCCCGCTCGTTCACCTGGTCCAGCAGCCCGTCCGACAGCAGGATGAACCGCACCCGCCCGAACAGCCCCATCACCGCCGCGTTGATCATCCCCCCGTAGGTCCGCCACAGCCGAAGGTCCCGCACCCGCACGTGGTACCGCTCGCACATCGCCGTCAGTCGGCCGCGCAGCTCGCCCGGCGGCAGCGGCACCGTGTCCCACACCCGGCACAGCAGCAGCGGCGCCGCGATGAACACCACGACCACCCCCACCGGCATCAGCCACAACGCCGCCGACTCGCCGATCACCCCGCGCTCGTTCAGCTTCACCAGCGACTCCGACCACGCCATGATGACCAGCAGCGGCGCGAGGATCAGCGCCGCGTGGTTGCGGACGTTGGTCAGCACAAACTGCCCCCGCGTCCACACCGGATAGATCGGCAGCCCCGCGTCCGCCCGCTGCAGCAGCGTCGCCTCCCGCACCCGCCGGTCGATCGGGTGGTACGACGACCACGTCCACGCCAGCAGCCCCAGCGTCGGCAGCATCACCACCACCTCATCGACCAACACCCAATCTCGCACGCCGCCCGCCCCGCGCACCGCAACCAGCGCCCCAGCCCACAGGTCCAGCACGAAACACGCCAGCAGCGGCACCGGCAGCACCCCGGTCAACCGGTCCAGCCGCCGCCGCGTCCGCGCCCCGCCGGCCTGCCCCAATCGCGCCGTCGTCCGCCGACACGCCCAGGCGTACCCGCCGCCCACCAGCAGCTTCGGCCCCAGCACCACCGCCAGCACCCACGGCCACGCCAGGTCCGCCCGCCACGCCGCCGCCTCCGGCGCGTCGTGCAGGAACACCGCCATCGCCAGACCGAGTAACGCCAACTGCATCGTGGATCAGCCCGCACCCGCCGCATGACTCGCCAACAACGGCCCGTGCGCCCCGGCCGCGTCCGCCTCGCC
>JBCBSA010000361.1:0-3073 GCA_039819425.1 Planctomycetota bacterium | reverse complement strand
CTTCCGCGGCCCGTGGGTGTGGCCGCGGCTGGTGGCGGTCGTGCTGGTGCTGCTGGCGGTCCACTCCACGCAGATCGTGGTCTTCGGCGGGGCGTACCACCTGTTGGACGGCTCGGCCGCGGGGTTGGAAGGCGACTACGACGACCGCTTCGCCGACGCGGTGTACTTCTCGGCGATGGTCTACACGACCGTCGGCTTCGGCGACATCACGCCGGAGGGCCACCTGCGCCTGCTGGTCAGCCTCGAAGCGATCACGGGCCTGATGCTCATCGCCTGGTCCGCGTCGTTCACGTTCCTGGTGATGCAGAAGCTGGCGGACGACGACACCGCCCCGTCCCGCTCCACCGACGCAAACCCCGACACGCCCGACGTGGGATGAATCTTCGGCGTTTTGAGGCGATCGGCGTTTTTTTGCTTGAACCCGCCCGGCCCGGCGTTATGGTGTCACGCCCGAAGTTCTCTGAAGAAAGACGATTCATGACGGACGTGAGTTTTGATTCGATAGACCGTGACGCGGCCGCCCGGCCGCGCCGGACCGTTCGGGCCTGATTCTCGGCGACTGCCGGGAGGCGGCCGACGCGGGCCGGCCTCCGGGATTGCAACAAGCTGCGGTGATTATTTTGAGAAGTCCGGCGGCTTGCCGTGCGCGTGGTGCGTGGGGCGCTGCCGGGCTTGGACGTGGTTCCGTAACGACGTGGTGACGAGATGGCCAAGCCCCGCAAAAACCCAAGAGACGCCGAGGAAGCGGCGGCCCAGCCGAAGCGCGGCGAGCCGGTCGTGTTGGCGGCGGCGCGTCCGGTCGCGCCCGAGGACCTGCGCGTCGGCGACGGGGTGACGGTGTCGCAGGCCACGACGCAGCTGTTGGCGACAGACGACCCGCCTCCCGGCGACGACCGCCACCGCATCCTGACCGCCCGGTACATCCCCGGCGACGCGGGGCAGCCGCTGCGCGTCGAGGCGGTGTGCCTGCCGTTCGTGCTGGTGTCCGGCCCCGACAAGGCGTGCCGCACGCTGGACCTGCGGCGTCACCACCTGGCCCGGCTGGACGACGCCTATACCCGCCGGGCGTTCCGCCGGCTCGGGTCGAACAACAAGAAGAAGAAAAAGTAGTCGCGTCGTGGTTGCGGTTCGGCCGGCGTGGGGGCCGCACTCACGCCGCGTCGGACGCCCCCCCGGGAGCCTGCGCCGCGACCTCGGCCTCGTGCATCCAGCGGTCGATCGAGTGCACGACCTCTTCGAGCTTGGGCTTGTTGTACTGCTGGTCGGCGCCGACGTTGACGCCCTTGTGGCGGGTCTCGGCGGTGATGAGCGAGCTGTAGAGCACGACCTTGATGCCGGCGGTGCGTTTGTCGTCTTTGACTTTCTTGCACAGGTGCAGGCCGTCCATCTGCGGCATCTCGATGTCGGAGATCAAGACGTCGGGCAGCGTCTTGCCGGCGGCGGCCTCTTTGGCCAGCGCCTGCCACGCCTCGAGCCCGTTGCGGTGGGCGGTGAAGTCGCGGAACCCCGACTCGCGGAGCATCTTCTCGATCGAGGCGCGGATGAAGCTCGAGTCCTCGGCGAGCCACACCCGGCAGGCGGCGCGGTCGACGCCCAGCGTGTTCTGCGCCGCGTCCTTGAGGTGGGCGTTGCGGCGGGTGATCGTGTCGTAGATCGACTCGAAGTCGAGCATCATGATGAGTTCGTCGCCGACCTCGGCCATGCCGGTGACCTCGGCGTGGCCCTTGGCGCCCGAGTCGGGCACGGGGCGGATGTCCTCCCACGACAAGCGGTAGATCGAGTCGACGGTCTCGACCTCGAACGCGGCGGTCGTGCCGTTGAACTCGGTGACGATGATGCGCCACTCGTTCTCGTCGGGGTGCTTGGGTGCCCGGCCGAGCTGGCGGTGAAGGTCGACGACGGTGAGCACGCTGCCGCGGAGGCGGATGACACCCTTGACGGTGTCGGCCTGGCCGGGGGTGGGCACGGCGTCGACGTGGAGGATCACCTCCCGGACCTTGGCGACGTTGACGCCGAAGCGCTGGCCGCCGAGCTCGAACACGAGCACCTCCAGCTCGTTCGTGCCCGACTCGAGCAGGATGTCCTTGGCGGGGGAGGGACGCTGGGCGTTGGTGTTGGGCATGGCGCAGGCTTCGCGGAACGGATTCTGGAATCGTCAAGGACTGATATCGGCCACCGGCCCGGCCGGGTTGACGACAGGCGGCCAAGGTCCACCGCGAGTTATCGGCCCGCGACCTGTTAACGTTGGGCGATGGAACAGGCCCCCACGCTCGACCCGAAACGCCGGCGCCGGGCGCTGGCCGTGCTGCTCCTGGTGACGCCGGTGCCGCTGATCGGGACGACGACGGCGATGGTGCTGTTTCCGGACGCGGCGTGGGCCAAGGCGTTGTTCGCCGCGGCGAAGGTGGCGATCCTGCTGGTGCCGCTGGTGTGGCTGTGGCGCGTCGAGAGGGTTCGGCCACGCCTCCCGCGGTGGCGCGGGTTCCCCTGGGGCGAGGGGATGGCCGCGGCCCACATCACCGGTGTCGTCATCTTCATCGCCATCCTCGCCGCCTACTTCCTGGTCGGCGAACGCTGGATCGACACCGCGACGATGCTGGAGAAGATCGAGCAGATGGGCTTTGACAAAAAAGCCGTTTACCTCGCCGGGGCGGTGTACTGGTGCACCGCCAACTCGCTGCTCGAAGAGTACTTCTGGCGGTGGTTCGTGTACCTCCGGCTGCGCGAGGTGCTGCCGCGCACCGCGGTCGGGGCGGGCGTGGCCGTGGTCGTCTGCGGCCTGCTGTTCACCGCCCACCACGTCGTCGCGCTGTCGGTCTACTTCGACGCCCGGACGACGATCCTCGCGTCGCTGGGCGTCTTCATCGGCGGCGTCACTTGGTCCTGGATCTACGGCAAGTACCGCAACATCTACGCCGCCTACGTCAGCCACGTCTGGGCCGACCTGGCCATCTTCGGCATCGGCTGGCACCTCATCTTCGGCGCGTAGCCGTCTAATATCAGGCGGGTACGCAGTCCATTCGGAAACCGCCATGTCCAAATCCACCGCCCTCATCGCTCTCGCCCTGATCAC
>JBCBSA010000360.1:0-3075 GCA_039819425.1 Planctomycetota bacterium | reverse complement strand
CCGTGGTGGCCGTGGCCTTCCTGCCGTTCTTCGACACGCTGCCGGTGGTGGCGGCCTTCGCGCTGATCCTGGGCCGCGAGCTGGTGGTGATCGCCAGCGGTGGGCTCGACACCAACCACTTCGAGGCAGACGCGGTGGGCACGCCGGCGTCGTGGTGGTTCGTCGAGCCGCCGCTGACGGTGGTGTACGACCGGTACCGCGTCGCCGACCGGGCGGGGGAGGTGGCGTGGAAGGTGCACACGCCGATCGCCTACTCGCCCAGCGACCGCCAGCGCGACCGACCCGACGCGAAGAACCTCCCCCCCTCCGGCCGCCACTGGATGGGCACGACCGTGGACGGCGAAGACCTGGCGTCACGGATGATCCACGCCAGCCGGATCGCCCTGGCCGTGGGGTTCATCGCCACGAGCATCGCCGTGGTGATCGGCGTGGCCGTGGGGGGGCTGATGGGCTACTTCTCGGGCTGGGTGGACCTGCTGGGGATGCGGCTGCTGGAGGTGTTCGAGGCGATCCCGCAGCTGTACCTGCTGCTGACGATCGTGGCGTTCATCGAGCGGGGGCCGTACATGCTGTACTTCATCATGGTGATCATCGGGCTGACGAGCTGGTCGGGGTACGCGCGTTTCACCCGGGCCGAGTTCCTCCGGCTGCGCGGGCTGGACTACATCACCGCGGCGCGGGCGGCGGGGCTGCCGCTGCGGTCGATCCTGTTCCGGCACATGCTTCCCAACGGCGTGGCGCCGGTGCTGGTGTCGGCGTCGTTCGGGGTGGCCAGCGCGATCCTGGCCGAGGCGTTCCTGAGTTTCCTCGGCTTGGGGCTGGTGGACGAGCCGTCTTGGGGCCAGATGCTGTCGCAGGCGGTCGGGGCGGGCGGGGGGTTCGTGTGGTGGATCGCGTTGTACCCGGGGCTGGCGATCTTCCTGACCGTGTTTGCGTACAACCTGATCGGCGAATCGCTGCGCGACGCGATCGACCCGTACACCCAGAAAGCGGCCGCGTGAGTGAACCCCTGCTCCAGATCGAAGACCTGTCCGTCAGCTTTCCGAGATCCGGGGGTAGCCGGACACGCGCGGTGGACGGGGTGAGCCTGTCGGTGTTCCCGCGGCAGACGCTGGCGGTGGTGGGCGAGTCGGGGTCGGGCAAGTCGGTGTCGGCGATGTCGGTGCTGCGGCTGATCCCCACGCCCCCCGGAAGGACCGACGGCGGACGCATCCTGTGGCGCGGCGGGGACGATGACACGGCCACGCCCAGGGACCTGCTGACGCTATCCGACCGGCAGATGCGGGCCGTCCGCGGCAACCAGATCGCCATGATCTTTCAGGAGCCGATGACCTCGCTGAACCCGGTGTACTCGATCGGCACGCAGATCGCCGAGGCGGTGCTGCTGCACCAGCAAGTCGATCGGCTCGAGGCCAAGGCGATCGCGACGACGGCGCTGCGGGCGGTGGGGATCGCGGACCCGGCGTCGCGGATGAAGGAGTACCCGCACCAGCTGTCGGGCGGGATGCGGCAGCGGGTCATGATCGCGATGGCGTTGGCGTGTCAGCCGCGGCTGCTGCTGGCCGACGAACCGACGACGGCGCTGGACGTGACGATCCAGGCGCAGATCCTCGAGCTCTTGCGGAAGCTGCAGCGGGACCGGGGGATGGCGGTGCTGCTGATCACGCACGACCTGGGCGTGGTGGCGGAGAACGCGGACACGGTGGCGGTGATGTTCGCCGGGCGGGTGGTCGAGTTCGCCGACGTGCGGACGCTCTTCAACTCCCCGCTTCACCCCTACACCCGCGGGCTGCTGCGGTCCATGCCGCGGCTGGGCCAGGACGTCGATCGGCTCGACACGGTGATGGACGGCGCCACGATCCCCGAAGATTTTCCGGCGGGGTTCACCGTCCGGCCGCACGACCCGACGCCGAATCCGACCGGACGTTACGGCGGGGCCGACTCGTTGTTGCACGAAGTCTGCCCCGGCCACTGGGTCCTCTGCGTCGCGGACGACGCCGAAGCGTCGGCCGACGTCGCGCCGCCGCGCTTGGACTACCGCCGCGACGAAGCCGCGTCGCCCCCCCCCGAAAGCGTCGCGACCGCCGCGTCCACCAGCTGATCCACCGGCCGATCGGCCGGCAGCACCAACGCCTCGTCCGGTCCCGGCGTCTCCAGCGTGTCGAGTTGACTCCGCAGCAGCGACACCGGCATGAAGTGGTCGCGCTCCGCCATCCGCCGACGCAGCGTCTCGAAATCCGCGTCGAGGTGCAGGAACCTGAGCCCGGGCGTCACGCCCGCCCGAAGCCGCTCCCGGTACGCCCGTTTGAGCGCCGAGCACGCCAGCACCACCCCCGTCCGTTCCCGCAGCAGCCCGTTCAGGGCCTCCAGCCACGGCCCGCGGTCCGCGTCTTCCAGCGGCTGTCCGCGTCGCATCTTCTCGACGTTGGCCGGCGGGTGGAAGTCGTCGGCGTCGAAGAAGTCGGCCGCCAATCGCTCGGCCAACGCCCGGCCCACGGTCGACTTGCCGCTGCCGCTGACGCCCATCACGATCCACGACACCGGTTGAAGCGGACGCTGGTCCATGGCCGCATCATGCCGAAGCCGCGTCGCGCGGTCCAGTGGCCGTCGATCTCCCCGGTGTGACGCCCCGAGGCGCAGCGGTGATGCCCCAGAACCCGGTTGTCCTAGAAGAAACCGTCTTGGTCGCCTTGATTCGCGGAGTAGGTGAGCTCGCGTCGCGTCGATTCACGGAGGCCCCAGAGGTTTTCGGGGGCGAGCGAGCCGAAGGGTTCGATCAGCTTGGCGCTGCCGTCGGCGAAGGCGTGGTTGCCGCCGCCGTCGTGGCGGTTATGGGTCAACACATCGAGCGGTCTTGCGGGTGATTCGAACAGGTCGACATAGAACCGGTGGGCGTAGGTCGGCCCCGACTTTTTTTCGCCGAACACCGCGGTCGCCGCGGGTTTCACCAGAACGTCCCGCGGCACGGGTATGGC
Organism: Planctomycetota bacterium; assembly: GCA_039819425.1. Classification (GTDB taxonomy): domain Bacteria; phylum Planctomycetota; class Phycisphaerae; order Phycisphaerales; family Phycisphaeraceae; genus Algisphaera. The sequence goes on along the minus strand of JBCBSA010000360.1, from coordinate 100 downwards.
GGCGACTTCGGCCCGGTTGTCCCAGTCAAGGGCGCTGGCGACGGTGAATTTGTGGTCGTTGAACCCGTTGAACACGTAGCTACGGTCGATGGATTCGTAG
>JBCBSA010000359.1:0-3086 GCA_039819425.1 Planctomycetota bacterium | reverse complement strand
GGCGGCTCGGGCTAAAAGATCGAGTGGGGAGCTCCACCGTGAAAACCGAGCCACCAGAAAATATTCCTCCCCGAACTACAAAAGACTCCGGCGCTTCCCTCGGCTCAGACATCGGAATCCGAACCTTTGCGGGGTAGACGCATACTGCTTGTCGACGACGAACCCGACAGCCAACTGCTGCTTTCGGTGCTGCTGAAGCGTGCGGGCGCGTCGGTGACCCTGGCCGATAACGGGCATGCCGCGCAGGACATCGCAATCCACGAACAGGCTCAAGGCCAGCCTTTCGACGTGATTCTTATGGATATGAATATGCCCGAACTCGATGGTTACGCCGCGGCTCGAAGCCTCCGGAGCAGCGGATACGCCAACCGCATTGTCGCCTTGACTGCCGCATCAATGGCCGATGACCGAGACCTATGCCTCGCCGCGGGTTGTGACGATTACTTGGCCAAGCCAGTCGAAATGTCCCGGTTGGTCGCATGCATCTGTGCGGTGTAGATCACCCTCATTTCGCACCAACAACTCAAACGCATTTGAGTTGCCCCCAGAAATAAGATTTCAGAGAAATGGTGAGAGAGAACGCTCTTCTCAAGCGATTAGCGCGTTGGCCATGGGTTTTCTGATCCGAAGACCACCCGGTAAGAGAAGACTGACAAGCCACGGATAGGATGAAGCGGGCCGTGGGGCTTGCTTATAAGAGCGAGGCCAGCAGGTCGCCGTTGTCGTTTCCGATTGGCCGAGACCGTCTCTCGGCGAGACCGGGGCATCACGAATCTCACGTCGGCGCGGAGGCTCTCAACCCGGTCCGGCTCTGAACGCCCCGGGCACCCGGAACGATTGAATCGTCGACCGCATCCGCAACGCCCGCGTCGGCCGCGTCGATCCACGTGAGCGGGGCCCGTGTCCCGACGGCCTCGTGGTTGATAAGCTCCCGTCCGTGATCGACCGACTCGCCTATCTCACCGCCGATCTGCCCGGGACCGGCGGGGTGCTCAAGCAACGGCCCGAAGACTTTCTCGTCGAAGAAGCGCCGCTCTACGAGCCGACCGGGGAGGGGGAGCACCTGTACCTCTACGTCGAGAAGAAGCGGGCGACGACGCTGGACGTCGTGCGTCGTCTGGCCAAGGCGTTCCGGACGAAGCGCAGCGACGTGGGCTACGCCGGGCTGAAGGACAAGCACGCGGTGACGCGGCAGCACCTGTCGATCCACCGGCCCGGCACGACGCCGGCCGAAGACGCCGAGTGCCTCGAACGCTTTTCGCACTACCCCTACGCCAGCGTGATCTGGGCCGACCGCCACACCAACAAGCTCCGCCGGGGGCACCACGGGGGCAACCGCTTCGTGGTCCGGGTCCGGGGGGTCGAACCCACCGCGGTGCTGCGGGCCAAGCCGATCCTCGACCGGCTCGCCCAGGGAGGGTTCCCGAACTACCTCGGCGAGCAGCGGTTTGGGTATCGCCAGAACTCGCACCTCCTCGGGAGGCACCTGCTGCGCTGTGGGTGGCGGGCGTTCCTCGATGGCCTGCTCGGCGACCCGCGGCCGGACGAAAACGAAGACGTGCAGGCCGCCCGGCGGGCCTACGAAGACGGCGACATCGGCCTCGCCCTCGAACGCATGCCTAAGTCACTGCGTGGCGCACGCCAGGCGCTGGACGCTCTGCGTCAGCACAAGTCCGAGCATGAGGCGGTGCTGTCGATCGACCGGACGCAGTTGGATTTCCTCGTCTCGGCGACGCAGTCGGCGGTGTTCAACGCCGTGGTCGACCGCCGGGTCCGCGCCGGCACGCTGGACCGGCTGCTTCCGGGAGACCTGGCCTGGCGTCACGACAACCGCGCCTGTTTCGCGGTGGACGCCGACACCGCCGAGGCCGAGAACCGCCCCGACGGCCGCGTGCCCCGCCTCGAAGTCTCGCCCTCCGGCCCGTTCTGGGGCCCCGGCATGACACTTCCTCGCGGCAGTGTCTTGATCGACGAACACGCCGCCCTCGCCGACGCCGGCCTCACCGAAGACGACTTCACCCGAGCCACCCACGTCAGGACCGACGGCACCCGCCGCCCCCTACGCGAACGCCTGATCGACCCCGACCTCTCCGGCGGCGTCGACGAGCACGGGGCGTACCTCCGCCTCGCGTTCACCCTCGGCCGCGGCGCCTTCGCCACGATGGTGGTGCGTGAAATCACGAAGGCTTAACCGAGGTTAATCGCAAGGCGCCCCAAAACTAATCCCCCGCCTGTTTCGCGGGCGGGTTCCTCCCGTCCACCAGCCACAGGTACGCCATCGGCACCCGTAACCGCCCGGGCAGCAGCATCCGCACCAGGACGCGCGCCACCACCCGGCCGCAGAACGCCATCGCCACGCCGCACGCCCACGCCGCAAGGATCACCGGGACCATCCAGATCAACAACGCATCGACGTCCGCTCGATGGACCCGCCCGGGATCGACCCGCATCACCGCATAAAAACATCCGTAAACCAACCCGGGCCACACCAAGGCCAACGCCATCGCGGCGAAACGATGCCAATGCGGCAATCAGACCGAGACCGTCAAACCCACCACCGAGCCCAGCCCTCCGGCGATGCCGACCATCACGGCATAGGCGAACCACTCCTCGGTCGATGCGGGTGCCGTAAACACCAACTGATAGCGGTACCCGCTCGGGCCGGATCGGTAACGCAGCATCGTCTCGTACATCACCACCAGGTCGAGAAACAACGCGAAACCCGCCGCGAACAACCCCGCCAGCAAGCCCAACCCCCACAGCACCACCGCGGGCCCGGCCAAGCGGTGCAGCCAGCGCCGGCTCGCCGTGACCGACTCGTGGGCCGAGGCAAAGCCGCCGCACTCCGGGCAGCGCAGCATCACGGTGTCGGTCTCGGGCTCGACCCGGATCGGTTGCTGCCGGAGGTTGTACCCACACCCCCGGCAGAACCGGTCGCCCTCGACCTGGGCGACCGCGGGCTGGGCGTCGAAACCGGCGATGAACTCGGCGGACGGCATCGCTCAATCCTAAACCGCCCGGCCGACGAGCCGGCCGACCCGCTGCCCCACTCCTGCGACACCCCGGCTGATTGACCGGCCGCCCAT
>JBCBSA010000358.1:0-3096 GCA_039819425.1 Planctomycetota bacterium | reverse complement strand
CCACAGGTGCTGCATGGCTGTCGTCAGCTCGTGCTGTGAAGTGTCGGGTTAAGTCCCTTAACGAGCGAAACCCCTGTCGTTAGTTGCTACCAGGTAATGCTGAGGACTCTAACGAGACCGCCGGTGTCAAACCGGAGGAAGGTGGGGATGACGTCAAGTCCTCATGGCCTTTATGCCCAGGGCTGCACACGTGCTACAATGCCATCGACAGAGCGAAGCGATACGGCAACGTGGAGCAAATCGCAGAAACGATGGCTCAGTTCGGATTGTGGTCTGCAACTCGACCACATGAAGTTGGAATCGCTAGTAATCGCGTATCATCAACGACGCGGTGAATAAGTTCCTGAGTCTTGTACACACCGCCCGTCACGTCATGGGAGCCGGGAGTGCCCGAAGTCGCCTCAATTCAGGGGTGCCTACGGCAAGCTCGGTGACTGGGACGAAGTCGTAACAAGGTAGCCGTAGGGGAACCTGCGGCTGGATCACCTCCTTTCTAAGGGATTTCCTTAGACATCGAATGTCGGACCCCCGGAAGAGCGTTTTGCCCTTCCCCTAACCCCGGCCGTGGTGAGAACCACACGATGACTGTCAACACAACCTCGCCCGGTGCGAACCGGATAGCGGCGTGGTAACACGTCGCCAAGGCAATTTTCCCCAACTGTTCACTTGTCAGAGACCCGATCAGGTTTCCACGAACAAACGCCCGCGTCCTCGACGTGGGCGTTTTTTTATTTCGGATCGAACAACGGCTCTCGGGGTCGGCCCACAGCGTTTTGCTGGTGCGGGATGAGTGCTCGCGGTAGCATGGCACCCGGCCGTAACGCTTGATCGAAACCGGGTGAGTAGGTGGTTGAGTCCGTGATGAAACTGGGCCCGATGGCCGTCACGCGTGGGGGGCGTGGGACGGCGGTGTTGTTGTGCGCTCTGCTGGGAGTGTGGTGCGGCTCGGTGGTGGTGGCCGAGCCGCTGACGGTGGCTCGTCTGGCGTGTCAGTTGGGCGTGGAGGTGTTGCCGCAAGAGTCGGAAGCCGAGGGCCTGCTGACGGCGTTGGACGTCGAGTTGCTGGCGGCGGGGCGGGGCGTGCGACTGGTCGAGCGGGGGGAGATCGAAGCGGTGCTCGGCGAGTTGACGCTCGGGCGATTAGCGGGCGCTCCCGGCTTTTCGGCGGTGGCGCTGGCGGGCGCGGACTTCGTGCTCTCGCCCCGGCTGGATTTCGAGGCGGACCCGGACGCGGCGGACGACCGGGGCGTCTGGACGCTGACGGTGGACGTGATCGACCCGGCGTCAGCGGACGTGATGGGCCGGGTGGTCGAGTCGCCGCCGGGTCGGTTAGCGGCGGGGCCCGGAGAGCGGATCGATCTCAAGGGTTTGGCGCAGCGGGTGACGGCGGCGCTGAACGAAGCGGCCAGTCAGCGGCGACGCACCGCGGACTGGACCCGGTTGGGGGTGCTTTTTTTCGGCAACGTGACCGACGGCAGCAGCCGGCTCGACGGGCTGGGCGGGGCGCTGCTGGAAGGGTTCGGCGAGGACTCGCCGGAGAGGATCCGGGTGCTGCGCTTTCCACGGGTGGCTGACTCGCGGGACGAGCAGCTGCTGGGTTTGTCGGGGCTGACCGACCGCGGGGCGCGGTGGCGGGACGTCGTGGACTGGTGGGTGTGGGGCGAATACGAAGAAGTGGACTGGGAGGGCAAGTCGAAGGACGAGGCGACGGTGCGGGTGCGGGCCACGGTCTGGGACGGGCGATCGGACCCGGTCGAAGTCGTGGTCGAAGCGGTGGGCGAACGGGTTGACGGTTTGCCGTCGCGGCTGCGGGATCGGGTCGTTGCGGTGGTGAGCGACCCCGCCCGGGGCGAGGGTGAGGCGGTCTCTGCGACCACGGTCGCCGAGCGGTTGGTGGGTCGCGCCGAGACGCTGGCTCGGCAAAACCTGGGCGGGAACATTGGCGTCGACGGCGTCTGGCTGAACCGCTGGCGGCAGTCTTATCGCCTGTACGACCTGGCGTCGTTTTTCGCGCCGGCGGACCCAAGGCCGGCTTTGGAATACGTGCTCACCCGGTACCGCGAGGACATGGTGACGACCACCGACGGCGTGGCGGGGCAGGGGTACCTGGATGAGCCCCGGCCGCTGTGGATGCAGCGCCGTGCCGCCGCGTGGGCGGGGTACGTCGACCGCTTCGGGTTGGTCGGGGGATGGCCGCGACAACAGCGATGGGGTACGGGAAGCCTGACCGACAACCGCGCCGGCTCCAACGGGGTGGAGGGGATGTACATGTATTCGGCGACGCGGGTGGCCGACGCGCTTGAGGGCTACGGGTCGCTGCATTGGCGCCGCGAGTGGCCGTTGACCAAGCCGCAGGTCGCGACGCTCGGCGGCCGCTGGGCGGACGAGAGCTATCGACGTTTCTACAGATTGCTTGCCGAAAGCGACGCGGAGCCGGCGACACTGGCGGGCTACTTGAGCGGTTTGCCGCACCGCGGTCGGGAAGCCCGGGCCAAGCGGGCCGTGGACGACAGCGTGGCCCGGTTTGGCCCGCAGGAACGGCTGGTTTTTTTGAAGAAGGTGCGGCGATTCGTCGAGCGGGTCGGCGCGAGGCTGGACGACCCCGCGTGGGCGGAAGGCCTGTTGGCCGAGGTGCCGACGCCGCAGCCGATCCGACCGCGCCGGGTTGCCGTCCGCGACTCCGCGCCCCCAATAAGGTCCGAGGTCAAGAGCGATGCGTCGTCGGCACCGGTGACCGAAACCATCCGGTTCAACCGGCGTTACTTCTTTGAGCCCCGGCACATCGAAGTCTCTGGCGAGTCGTGGTTGGCGGCGGGCAGCGGCCAGGACCTCGGGAAAGAGGGGCTACCGATGGGGGGCTTTCTGTTCTGGCGGGTGCCCGAAGACGGGGACGTGCCGGCCCGGCAGATCGCGCCGGCCCTCGGCGTGACCAGCGGCGTCACCGGGATGGCCCGCGACGGCGAGCGGGTCTGGATGGCCACGGCCGGCGACGGGATCGCCTGGCTGCGGCTGCATCAGGGCGACTGGAAACGATTCGGGATGGCCAGCGGCCTGCCTCACGTGAGCTACGCCGACATCGCGGCGGACCCCCGGGGC
>JBCBSA010000357.1:0-3100 GCA_039819425.1 Planctomycetota bacterium | reverse complement strand
CGACGAGGTAGTTGATGAGTTCGCGGGCGGCCTCGAGGTTGCGTGAGCCGTCGCTGTCGTCCTGGATGACGCCGACGGCGAGGGGGCGGTAGAGGTCGAGGGAGAGGCGGTTGTCGAGGGCGGTCTTGCCGAAGACGATCTCCTGGCCGCCGAGGTGCTTGAGGGAGACGGCGTCCTTGGGCCAGCCGACGTAGGACTCGATGGTCTTGCGGACGCCCGAGGCGGAGGCGATGGACGATCGGCTGGTGCCGAGGTCGATGCCGATGTAGAGGGCGTTCTCGGCGGCGGCGGAGTCGTCGCGGGGTTCGGTGGTCGAGGCTTGGGTCATGGGGAGGTTCTCCTGAACTTAAGGGGCACTTACTCTGGCGGTCGGGCGGTTTGGCCGCTGGGGTTTGGCGGTTTACGGCGTAGGGGAGGGGTCACTTCCGGGGGTGGCGGCTTCTTTCTTCTTCTGGCCGCGTTGGAGTTCGAGGTTGGTCTCGAAGATCTCGAGCAGGACCTTGTCGTTCTTGGGGTCCTTGACGGACTTGAGCATGGCCCCGCGGGTGGAGTGGTCGGCACCGCCTCCTCCGCCGCCGAAGCCGCCTCCACGGCGCATGGCCATCGTGAGGGCGGCCATGGATTTTTCCATGGTCATCACGACGCGGTTGAGGCGGTTGATCTGGTCCTCCATGGCGACCTGCTGGGGGGACAGCTCGCTGGTGAGGTTCTGGTTGTCGCCGAACATCTTGGTGAGGGCTTCTTCGACGCGTTCGAGGGTCTGGTCGCGGTCGTCCTTGCCGGAGATGGACTGGGTGAGGGCCTTGGTGACGACCGAGAGGACGCGTTGTCGGATCTTGTCGCGGTCGATGACGCGGACTTTTTGGCCGCGGTAGCGCCGCCAGAGGTCGTCGACGTTGACCTGGGTGGAGCTGGTATCGAGGGCCGAGTCGATGGCGTTGGCGAACTCGTCGACGGGGCCGGCGGTGCCGATGGGCTGGCCGGGGCCGCCTTCGCGGAAGGCCGAGGCTTCGCCCCCGCCCTCGGGAGGTCCCCCCTGGGCGAGGGACGTGTAGTCGCCGAGCCGGGGGTCTTCCCGCATCGCCTCGCAGACGATGCCGTTGTCGGCCATGAGGTCGTAGGCCTGGTCGAGGGTGGGGGCTTCGACGTGGCCCTCGACGGCCTTGCCGGTCTCGCGGAGCAATCCTCTGAATCGGTAACGCACGAAGGTGATCCTGGGCGAGGACGGGCCGGCGGACGACAACCGCCGCCCCCACCCTCAGCATCGGGGCTCCAACCCGTCATCATCACCGGCAACCGGGTCGAGCGTCAACCATTCGTCCGGATCAGGCCGATAACACCGGTTATACCCCTCCGGAAGTTTTCGCCCCGCGCTCGGGAGTCGGCTGCGGGTTGAGCCGCGGCCCCCGCCCTTCGTCCCCGCCACCCCCGGACCCTGGCCCTTGGATCACCCGTGACGGCCACACCCGCTCCGATCCTCGCCGACCTCGCCCGGGACGCCTCGTGGGTCACCCTGCTGGTGTTCGCCCTGGACTGGCTGATCCGCATCGGGTTGTCGGTGCGGGTGGTGATGCGACGGACGGGGGTGGGCGAGGCGTTGAGCTGGCTGACGATCGTGCTGCTGCTGCCGTTCGCGGGGGCGGTGATTTATCTCGTCTTGGGGGAAAACCGCCTGGGGACCCACCGAGCCCGGGAGACGGTCCGGCTGCACCGGGCCCACGCCGGGTCGCGGAGCGCGTTGCGTCGCCGGCCCACCACCGGCTCGCCTGCGGTCCCCGATGACCTACCGCCCGACGCCCGGGCGATCCACCGCCAGGCCCAGCACATCACCGAGCTCCCCGCGCTGCCGGGCAACGCCCTGGAACTCATCAGCGACTCGCACGAGGCCTTGGCACGGCTGGCCGAGGACATCGACGCGGCGCGGGAGCGTTGCCACCTGGAGTTCTTCATCTGGTCCGACGGCGGCGCGGTGGACGGCGTGGTCGAGGCGTTGGTGCGGGCGGCGGAGCGCGGCGTGGCCTGCCGGGTGCTGGTCGACGCGGTGGGCGGCAAGGGCTTCTTCCGTGGCGGTCGGTCGTCGCGGCGTCGCCTGCGGGCGGCGGGTGTCGAGGTCGTCGCGTCGCTGCCGGCCGGTCTGTTCCGGGCGGTGCTGCGTCGGCTGGACCTGCGCAACCACCGCAAGCTCGCCGTCATCGACGGCCGAGTCGCCTACACCGGCTCGCTCAACATGATCGACCCGGCCACGTTCAAGGCCGACGCCGGCGTCGGGGCGTGGGTCGACGCCATGGTCCGCGTCGAGGGGTCCGCCGCCGAGGCGCTCGACCTGACGTTCCGCGAAGACTGGCAGCTCGAGACCGACGAAGACCTGCCGCCGCTGACCCGACGCCCCGCCCGAAACGCGCCGCCCGACGATGACGGCGTGGCTCCCGAGGTTGCCGCGGCAATTTCCGGGGGCGGGGGGGCGGTGCAGGTCGTCCCCTCCGGCCCGATCCTCCACCCCGAATCGATCCACCGCCTGCTCATCGCCTCGATCTACGCCGCCCGCGACAACGTCACACTCACCACGCCCTACTTCGTCCCCGACGAGTCGCTGCTCATCGCGCTGACCTCCGCCGCCGCCCGCGGCGTCGACACGCTCGTCGTCCTGCCCGAGCGCAGCGATTCCTTCCTCGTCCGCCACGCCTCGTCCGCCTACCTCGGCGAGCTCTTGGCCGCCGGGGTGAAAGTCGCCAAGTTCCGCGGCGGCCTCCTGCACACCAAGTCCGTTACCGTCGACGGCCACCTCTCGCTCTTCGGCACCGTCAACCTCGACATGCGCTCGTTCTACCTCAACTTCGAGCTCACCCTCCTCGTCTACGGCCGCGACTTCACCCGCCGCCTCACCAGCCTCCAGCAGTCCTACGTCGTCCAATCCAACATGGCCCGCCTCGACGACTGGCGACGCCGCCCCTTCCCCACCCGTCTGCTCGACAATACCGCCCGCCTCCTCGGCCCGCTGCTGTGACGTATTCATCCAAACCGATTGAGCCGCAGATGGACGCAGATAAACGCAGATGAAGATTGATGAGTCATGATCTGCACGCATAGCGGGTGATGCGAA
>JBCBSA010000356.1:0-3148 GCA_039819425.1 Planctomycetota bacterium | reverse complement strand
CGAACGGAAGCGGCGATGCCGTGGGTACCACCTTGTCGGAAACCCCACGGGTCGGAGCCGGGCGTCGGTCGGTCGAGGGCTTGATGGGTCAGCTGTGTGTCCCGTGCCTCGCCGGCCGCGGCGAGGCGTGGGGCACGGCCCAGAGCTCGCTCTTTGGCAATCCGTGTGCAGGTGATCGCCATAGCCGCGACGCTACGCGTCGCTGGCCAGGGTTGCGTAGGAACCCGGCTGCTCACGAGCCGCTCTACCTGCCGCCCTTGGCGAGTTATACATAACGTGCATTATCGGGCTTTGGGGCGAAGTGGGGCGGGTCGGTTCAATGCCGGAAAACGCTTATTTTTGCTGCGGATCGATGACTTTGGGGGAGGGAGACGGTCAGAGCCCGGCGACGTCGGCGGCGTGTTTCAGGGTCGTCCGCGTAATGGCCATCATGACATCCGGCGGCCAGTCGAGACTCGGATCGTTGACGTAGACGTCGGGGACGACGGCGAGGCTGATACGGCGGACCTCTTCTTCGATGGATCGGCGTCGACGTTCGCCGGCGTCGGGGGCGCGGGGGTCGATCGGGTCGTTGAGGTCGTAGGCGAGCATCAGGGTCGTGACCTGCCAGTCGAAGTAACCCTGCATCGCACTTTCGGACGAGTTACCCGCGTCGGCGTCAGTCATCGTTGTTTCCTCTGGCGTTGGGATCATCGGGCGAGGCCCCGCGTTCGAACACGGCGAGGGCGTCGGCGATGGTCACGGTGTTTTCGTAGAGCGAACGGCCGATGATCGCGCCCTGGATGGGGAGTTCGCGGAGGTCGGCGAGGTGTTGGAGGGTGCCCACGCCGCCGGAGGCGACGACGGGGACGTCGGTGGCGTCGCAGAGCTCGCGGGTGGCGTCGACGTTGGGGCCCTGAAGGGTGCCGTCGGTGGCGATATCGGTGTAGACGATGGCGGCAAGGGGCCAGTCGGTGACGCGGGCGGCGATGTCGAGGGCGGTCACATCGGTCGTCTCTTTCCAGCCGGCGACGGCGACGCGGCCTTGGCGGGCGTCGAGGCCGAGCACGAGGCGGCCGCGGTAGGTGGGGTTGCCCATCAGGGACTCGAACCAGTCCCAGTCGCGGAGGGCGGCGGTGCCGACGACGACGCGGAAGACACCGGCGCGCAGGAGGGCGTCGATGCCGGCTTCGGAGCGGACCCCCCCGCCGACTTCGACTTTCAGGTTGGTCTCGTGGCAGATGGCTTCGATCACGTCGCGGTGCTCGGGGTGGCCGGTGCGGGCGCCGTCGAGGTCGACGACGTGGAGCCAGGTCGCGCCGGCGTCGGCGAAGTGTTGGGCTTGCCGGACGGGGTCGTCGCCGTAGGCGGTTTCTTGGTCGTAGTCGCCCTGGAGGAGGCGGACGACCTTGCCGCCACGGAGGTCGATGGCCGGGAAGAGATGAGGGGAAGGCATGGGGCGGAGTGTAGCGATCTGACGCCGAAGGTTCTGGGGGGTTCCGGCGGTTCGGGGGCGGGGTTACCAGACACGGAACTCGGGGGCGTCGGGCTGCTCGTGGGTGCGGCGGGCGAGGTCGACGTAGTGGTCGGCGAGCCAGGCGAGGTAGCGTTTTTCTTCGTCGTTGGTCGGACGGACGACGCGGCCGGGGACGCCCATGACGACGTGGTCGTCGGGGACTTCGAGGCCGGGCGGGACGAGAGCGCCGGCGGCGACGAGGCAGCGTTTACCGATGGCGGTGCGGCCAAGGACGGTGGCGTGCATACCGATCAGGGTGCCATCGCCGACGGATTGGCCGTGGACGACGGCGTTGTGGCCGATGGTGACGTGGGCCCCGATGACGTTGGGCTTGCCCGAGTCGCAGTGGACGGTGGCGTTGTCCTGGACGTTGGTGCCGGGGCCGAGGGTGATCGGGGCGACGTCGCCGCGGACGGCGGCGCCGTGCCAGACGCTGACGCCGTCGCCGAGGGTGACGCGGCCGGTGACGCGAGCGGTGTCGGCGAGGTAGACGGTGGTGTCGGGGGTGGGCTGGATACGGCGCATGTCGGAATGAGGCGTGGTGGCGAGGAAGGCTGCGGTGGTTGCGGGGCGTCGGGCCGGTCGATACGGTGGTATCGAGTGATGCGGTTTTTCACGGGTCACAAAGCGAGCCGGTTTGCCGCCCTGCTGTGGGTGTTGTTGTTCTTTGTGGTGATTATGCCCGGTCACCGGCGTGGCGTCATCGCGATGACGAGCCACGGCACGGAATCGGCGGCGGTATCGCAGGAGTCGGCCGAGGGGGCTAAGGCGTTCTGCCCGCTGTGTAGCTGGGGCAGCTCGGGCGAGTCGACGCCGGCCGACAGCCCGGCGAACTGCGCGATCTGTTTTCTGAAGGCCGGGCTGACGACCCCCCCGCCGGTGGTGACACCGCCGGCGTTCGTGGCCGAGCTCGACTATCTCCTGTTGGTCTTTTCCGAAGCGGACGCGGCCGTTCTGGCCGTGCCGCAGCGTATCCGCGGGCGGGCTCCGCCGGCAAGCGTCTGATCCGTTGTTGTGCGGGTCGTGGAATACACGGCCGCTGATCGGACCGGCTTGCCCCGCGGAGACTGGGTGTGTTTCGCCGCTGCGATGCGTTTTCGTTGATCGAGTTGTTGGTGGTGTTGGCGGTGGTGGCCCTGCTGATCGGGCTGTTGCTGCCGGTGCTGTCGGAAGCTCGGGGCGTGGCCCGGATGTCGGCGTGTTTGTCGAACCTTCGGCAGCTGCAGACGGCCCACGCGGTGTACCAGGTCGAGTCCGACGGGCGGATGCTCGGGACCGTGCACGCGGCTCCCGCCGGATCGTGGGTCCACGTCCTTCGGAGGTACGACGAGGCGTTGCTGCTGCGTTCGCCGGTGGACACGAGTCCGCATTTTCCGGGCGGCACGCCGATCGCCGGCGATTTCCGTCAGAGCAGCTACACGCTGAACTTCTACCTCTCGCCGGACAACCCGGTCGGGTTTTCCAAGGCGATTCAGGTGCCGCGGCCCTCGGCGGTCGGCCACATGATGCTGCTGGTGTTCACCGGGCCCAACGCGACCTCCGACCACGTTCACCCCAGCGGCTGGTTCAGCCCGCTGACCCATCTGATCCCCGGGAAAGCCGGTAACGAAGTCCAGATCGATGCCCACGGGGGCAACAACCCGCCGTCGTTCG
>JBCBSA010000355.1:0-3154 GCA_039819425.1 Planctomycetota bacterium | reverse complement strand
CCGGCCGATTGGGCCGGGGCCGCGGACGCCGTCGGGCAAGACGACGTCGTCCGGTTCGTCGAGGTCGTCGGCGATCAGCGGGACGTAGTACGCGGCGGGGTCCCAGTCGGGCACTTTTTCGGGTTTGTGCCAGACCCCCAAATCATCGATAGACAACAGCCAGAGCGACATCGCGCCGCGGTCGGCGTTGAGCGTATGGCCGGGGAAGCGGGCGCGGCTGTGGACGCTGCCGGCCACCCAGCCGGCGCGGCCGTCGTGGGTGAGTTTGGACCACGGGCCGGTGCGATCTGTGAGATCGGTTTGCGGATTGAGGTAATGATATTTCGGGCGTGGGACTGGCATTTGGGGTGCTTTGAAGGAGAGTCGTTTTTTAAGAACCGAGGAACAGGTCGCGGCCCTTGGCGAGCGAAGCGATCTTGGCGTCGGAGATGCTGCGGGGCAGCATCCAGAAGCCGCAGTCGGGGTGGATGAACTTGATGCGTTCGGCCCCGACCACTTTTGCCGCTTCGTCGATGCGGTTGGCGATGACCTCGGCGGTCTCGATGGCGTTGACCTTCACGTCCACGACGCCGAGGCCCAGGCCGATCTTGGGGTCGATGTCTTTGAGGGCCGTGAGGTCGTCGGCGGGCCGGTGGGCGAGTTCGAGGACGAGGTGGTCGGCGTGGAGGCCCGAGAGGAAGTCGATGAGCGTGGCCCAGGTGCCGGACTGGATCGTCTGGCCGCCGTAGTTGCCGAAGCAGAAGTGGACGGCTCGCTGGGTGCCTTCGTCGACGGCGTCGAGGACGCGGTTGATGGCTTTGAGAGCGATGGGCGCGTCGGCGGGGTTGCCGGGGATATTGGCCTCGTCGACCTGGACGCAGGCGCAGGGCAGGCCGGGGACCTGGCCGGCGAGGACGTCGGCGACGGCCATGAGCAGGGCCTCGAAGTCGCCGTAGTGCCGGTCGAGCAGGGTGCGGGCGAGCATGTACGGGCTGGTGAGCGTGAACTTGAACTCGCCCCCCGCGACGGCGGCGGCACGCTGGCAGTCGCTGAGCAGGTCCAGCGACCCTTCGCCCAGCGGCCCCTCGACGGCGGCGGCGGGTTTGGCGCGGAAGCTCATCGGGCGGAGCTTGCGGAACGCCTCGGCGTCGCTGCGGCCCAGGTCGCTACGGGTGCCGGCCATCGGGCGGATGAAGTACTCGATCATCCCGTTGGTTTCGGGGTGGTTGATATCGAAGCGGTACAGCTCGCCGTCGGTGGGCAGGTCGATCCCGGCCTGCCGCTGGGTGTCGAAAACCACGCGGGTCGCGTCGCTGACGGCCTGCTCACTGGGTAATGCGGTAAGCCAGTTAGGCACGGGGTAGGAGCCGACAGTGGTGGTCTGAATGGCGGGGGATTGAGACATGGTGCTTTCTTTCTGGGGAAGGGTGAAGAGTAGAAGATGTTCAAAGACGGCGCAGATCTGTGGTCAAGCGAAACACGTCTTCGCCGGCCATCGCCGGGCTCCACGCTTCGAGGTGGTACACGGGGCGGAGCGCGAAATCGGTGAGGTGTTCGCGTTGTTTGAGACGCTCGGCCCATGGCGTAACGATGCGGAGCGTGACGCCTTCGACGGTGAGCTCTGCGGTGCGGGCGTCTTCGTCGATGACGAACGGGGCACGCGCGTGGAGGTGGAACACGGCGTGGCCGGGCGTGGCCATCCGGCCGGCGTCGGTGAGTGTGAGGCGGTCGGGGTCGGGCGACGCGACGGCCCGGGAACACGCCGAAAAGCCCTCGGCCCAGGCGGGGGTCAGGTCGATCTCGGCGTGTAGCGCATCGCCTTCGCTTTGACCGGTGAACGGCATCGCGGCTTTCGGGTGGGACTGGTCGAGGAAGCCGCGGTCGGGGGCCCAGGGCGTGAGGACGTTGTGGATCGCCGCGGGCTCGAACGCCGACTTGCGGGCGTCGTCGTAGCGCGGGACGCCGCGGTCGATCAGCACGGGCACCCCGTCGAGTTCCAGCAGCAGGTTGCCCTTGTCGCGGTGGGTGTGGCCGCTGGGGTTGGCCGGGCTGCCGACCAAGTGGACGCGCAGCGACCGGCCGTCCTTCTCGCGGTACGACGTGAGCTGGCCCAGCCCGGGCAGTTCCGCGAAGCCCGGCACGATCGTCCGCGGCGGCGGCACGTCGTCGGGTCCGTGGATCAGCGAGCACATCCCCTGCTGCATGTACTGGCTGAAGTACGAGTCGGGGTCTTCGTGGCCCAGGCACTCGGCGAGGATGTCGCGGTACGCCGAGGCTTCGGGGTACAGCCCCGCCAAAACACCTACGCCGTCGGAGAGGACGCGGTCGGTGCTGTTGTCCGCTTCGGGCAGGAAGCGGCCGGGACGCACGGCCGACATGACCCGCAGGTACCGCTCGGACTTGGCGAGCTGCGGCGGCAGCAGGTCGCGCGCGTTTTTACCGCGGGCCTTGGCGTAGGCGAGCACGGCCGGCAACGCGGTGTGCATCGTCATCATGAAGTAGCCGACGCCTTCGTCGAGCCCGCCGTCGGGCAGGACGTAATTGTTTAGGCCTTCGAGCAGGTCGTCCATCGCGCGGTCGACGTAGGTGCCGACACGCGGCCAGGCGTCTTCGAGCATCAGCCCCGCCAACACCCGGGCCCGGCAGAACCACGGCCCCTGGTTGATGCGGTAGACGTACGCGTACTTCATCATGTCCCGCTCGATCACCGCCAACCCCTTGTCCCACAGCGCGACGTGGGCGAGCCGCTTGGCCCGATCGGTGAGCAGCGGGTCGAGCCAGTCCAGCAGGATCGCCGCGGTCGAAGCGGACATCTCTTCGAGGAAGCAGCGCGAGTCCCACGTGCTGCCCCGCACCCGGCTCTCGGCGGACTGGCACCAGTGCCGGCAGTGCAGCAGCGTCATCAGGAACCGCCCCGCGTGGCGCAGCATCGCGGGGTCTTCGTCGATCAGCCCGACGAAGCCCAGGTCCAGCGCGTCCCACCACAGCGACCACCGACCGCGTTCACGCTCACGCAGATACCGGTAGTCGGTCCACGGCACGAAGTCGCCCACGTCGGCCTCGGGGGCACGCTCCAGCGCCGCCCGCGCTCGGCCGCGAAGCATGCCCATGTGTGGACGCCAGCCGGGCCGCTCGGCCTTCGCCCGCAACGCCGGGAGCAGGTCGGCGTCGAACA
>JBCBSA010000354.1:0-3158 GCA_039819425.1 Planctomycetota bacterium | reverse complement strand
CCGGGAGCACGGGGGACCTCGGCGAGGTGCTCGATCGGCTGGTGGCGCAGAGCACCGGGCAGACGGGCGACCCGCTGGAGCGATACCTGTCGGCGGAGGGGTCGCGGTGAGCCGGGGGCGTGCCGCGGGGTGGCCCCTCCGGATCCCCCGGCTGCGGTGGGTGCCGGTGGCGGTGTTCGCGGCGCTCTACGCCGGGTCCTACGGGTACGAATGGGTGTTGCTCGAGTCGGGAGACTCGGCCGTGGCGATCGTGGTCCGCTTCTTCCTCGTGTCGGGCACGGCGCTGGCGTACGGGTTTCAGCGGGCCCGCGGCACGCACCCGCTGAGTCGGCCGGGCTATGCGGGGTGGTTGGCGACGACGCCGTGGACGTCAAGCCGTCCGCTGCCGTTCGGCCCGGTGTTGCTGACGTGGTTCGACGCGGCGGTGGTCGGGGTGCTCGGGGGGCTGCTGGTGATCGGCGTGACGGTGACCGGGTCCGGCCCGCTCGCCGGGGGTGGTTCCGGGGGTGGTTCCGGGGGCGGCGAAGTGGAATTGATCGAGGGGGTGGTCGGTTCGCTGTGGGCGGTATCGCAGACGCTGGGTGGATGGGGTGCGCCCTGGGTGCCGTGGTGGCTGTTTGCGACGGGCTGGGTGTCGGTGCTTTTCCTGGGGGGTCATGTGTTCCCGGCGCTGGCACAACTCAGGGGCCGGCCGTGGGAGCGGCGGGCGGTCTTGGCGTTGGTCCCGTTCACGGTGTCCCCGTCGGTGGACCTGTTGCAGGCGTTGGCCGCTCTGGTGGCGGCGACGGCCGTGAATCAGTGGGGGCAGCGTCGGGTGCTGGAGCGGCTGCCTTACGACGAGGTGGGGATGGACAAGGACCCGGCCGAGGACTTGGCGCAACAGGCCGAGGCGTTGACGGGGTCGACGTTCGGCGGCGTCGGGCCGCGGTCGAACGAACCCCCGCCGGGCGTCGCGGCGCTGCTGGCGAACCGAGCGATCGTGAGTTGGTGGTTGTGGACCGTGGCGGACATCGGGCTCGCCAGCCGGGGGGGCGCAGCGGGGTTTGCGCAGGTGCTGGTCGATGGGTGGGGCGAGGCGTTGGCGGGCGAGACGATGGCGCCGCTGGTGCTGTGGTGGGTGTGGGTGGCGGCTCTGACGATCGGGCGGATCGGGAAGTACCGCGGCGGGTTCGGCCCCCCGATCTCGCTGAAGGGGCGGCTGAGGACCGGGCGGTTGGTGCTGCCGCGGTACGACCAGGTCTGGTTGGGGCCGCTGGCGTTGATCGTGACGGGGGAGGTCGGGCCCGGGGTGCTGGTCGCGGCGGGGCTGCCGATGGCGGCGGTGCCGGGGGCCGGGGTGTTTTTGTTGCTGGTGGTTCTGCGGTTTTTCCCGCCTTCGCTGGAGACCTGGCGGTACACGGGACAGCACCACGTGAACACGTCGATCGACGAGGCGGACGAACTCGAAGACCGCGTGTAGCCGCCGCGGCGCGACGGCCCGACGGCGTTGTGGATCGTCTCGACGCGGCTTACCATCGTCGGCCAGCCGTGCGATGGCTCAGGTCGTGGCGCGGGCATCGAATTTTCGACCCTCTGGCATAAGGCCCCTCATGTCTGACTCCGACCCGCAATCGATCGAGTCGTCTCTCCAAGAAACACGCCGCTTCCCGCCGCCGGCGGCGTTCACGACGCAGGCGCACGTGAAGTCGATGGCGGAGTACGAGGCGCTGCACCGCCGGTCGATCGAAGAGCCCGAGGCGTTCTGGGCGGAGGAGGCCCAGCGGTACCACTGGTTCAAGACGTGGGACGCGGTGACGGCGGGCGCGGTGCCGGACGTGCAGTGGTTCGTTGGGGGCAAGACAAACCTGTGTTACAACTGCCTCGACCGGCAGGTGGAGGCGGGGCTGGGGGACAAGACGGCGATCGTGTGGGAAGCCGAGCCGACGGGGGAAGACGGGCAGCCGCACGTGGTGCGTTTGAGCTACGCGGACCTGCTGCGGGAGGTGTCGCGGTTTGCGAACGTGCTGAAGGCGCGGGGGGTGGAGAAGGGGGACGTGGTCACGATCTACATGGGGATGGTGCCGGAGCTGGCGGTGGCGATGCTGGCCTGTGCGCGGATCGGGGCGGTGCACTCGATCATCTTCGGCGGGTTCTCGGCGACGGCGATCCGCGACCGCGTCGAAGACGGCCAGAGCAAGATCATCGTCACCTGCGACGGGTCGTGGCGGCGCGGCAAGGTCGTGCCGCTCAAGGCGAACGTCGACGAGGCGATGGGGATGACGGACCTGGTCGAGGACGTGATCGTCTACCGGCGGTGCGAGAACGACGTGGAGATGAAAGACGGGCGCGACGTGTGGTGGCACGAGCTGATGGACGCCCCCGGGATCAGTGATTCGTGTCCGGCCGAGCCGATGGACAGCGAGGACCTGCTCTTCATCCTGTACACCTCGGGGTCGACGGGTAAGCCCAAGGGCATCATGCACACGACCGGCGGGTACATGGTCCACGCGGCGATGACGGCCCGGCTGACGTTCGACCTGCACGACGACGACCCGGACGAGCTGTACTGGTGCACGGCCGACATCGGCTGGATCACGGGGCACAGCTACATCATCTACGGCTTGCTGCCGAACCGGGTGCCGACGCTGATGTACGAGGGGGCGCCCAACGAGCCGGGGCCGGACCGGTTCTGGGACATGATCGAACGCCACCGGGTGACGAAGTTTTACACCGCCCCGACGGCGATCAGGGCGTTTATGAAGTGGGGCGACGAGCACGTCACGAAGCACGACCTTTCGAGTCTGAAGGTGCTCGGGACGGTGGGCGAGCCGATCAACCCCGAGGCGTGGGTGTGGTACCACGAGGTGATCGGCGGCGGGCGCTGCCCGATCGTGGACACGTGGTGGCAGACGGAGACGGGGGGCCACATGCTCACGCCGCTGCCGGGGGCGACGACGACGACCCCCGGAAGTTGCTGTCGGCCGATGCTGGGGATCGACGCGGCCGTGGTGAACTCGGACGGGGAAGAGGTGCCGAACAACACGGGGGGGATTCTGGTGGTGCGCAAGCCGTGGCCGTCGATGCTTCGGGGGATCTACGGGGACCGGCAGCGGTTTATCGAGACGTACTGGGAGAAGGTCCCGGGGATGTATTGTCCGGCGGACGGGGCGCGGATCGAC
>JBCBSA010000353.1:0-3162 GCA_039819425.1 Planctomycetota bacterium | reverse complement strand
AACGTTCCCGGTCCATCGCCTCGACCACCGCCTCGAAGTGCCGCGGCGACCCGCCGATCCCGTGGACCAGCACCACCGGGATCTTGCCCGGGTCGTAGGGCTCGAGCAGGAATAGGCCCGAGTGGTTCTGCCCGATGAATTCGGCCGGCTCCCACATGCCCAGTCGCCGCGGCACTTCGAGGCGGTGGTCGAGGCGATGGACCGGGAACGTTATCAGCCGTGGGTGTTTTATTACCCGTCGGCGCTGCGGCTGGGGCTGCTGGGCGACTACCTCAACCTGGCGATCGCCCGGCTGCACGCCCGGCACCGGCCCGAACGGGTGTTCATCGTCGCCCACAGCATGGGCGGGCTGGTGGCGTGGTCGGCGGTGCGGGCGCACCAGGCGAAGACGCCCGAGCCGTACGTCGCGTTGCTGGTGACGATGGCGTCGCCGCTGGGCGGCATGGGCGGGGCGTCGGCGGGGGTGGACCACGCCCCGGTGGTGATGCCGTGCTGGATCGACCTGGACCCGCGGAGCGACTTCCTGGCGCAGCTCTACAACCGACCGTTGCCCGACTCGTTGGGCTACGCCCTGCTGCACGCCAGCGAGGAGCCGCCGCCCGAGGACGCGTTGACTTCACCGCGCGATTACGCCGAGGTACTCGACGGCTTCGGCGACGGGACCGTGAAACTCACCAGCCAACTCCACGTCCCCGCCGTCGCCCGGGCCGATACCCGCTACGGCTTCGTGACGACGCACATGGGCGTCCTCCGCGACGCGTCGTCGTTGGCCACTTTGAACGGCTTGCTGGACAAGCACACCGCGGCCGCGGCTCGTCCGGGGGAGCCGGCGCGGCCGGGGGATTAGACTGGCGTGATGGAACGGGTCGGCCGGGCATCCCGCGGGTTTGTGACGGCGTGGGCTTGGGGGCTGCTTGCGGCCGGCGGCTGCGTCGTGGGCGAGGTCGACGGCGACCTGAACCTGCGCGACGTACCGGCAACCCAGGCCGACGAAACCGCCGCGTCGGTGGAGGTCCTCGACCTCGCCGACGACCGCTTCGGCGGCGGCTGGGTGCGGCGCGGTGTGTGGGAGCCGATGGCCTTCATCGACGCCGGCCACCCGGGGCTGTACCTCGCCGAGCCGCACGACCCGACACGCACCCCCGCGATCCTGGTCCACGGCCTCGGCGGCGGCCCGCGGCAATTTGCCACGCTCGCCGATACGCTGCGGCCACGCGGCTACCAGCCGGTCTTTTACTACTATCCGACGTCGCTGCGCCTCGGCGAAGTCGGGGCCCACCTCTACGAGTCGCTGGTGCGTTGGTCGCGGGGACACGGGGCCGACCGCCTGGTCGTGGTGGCGCACAGCATGGGCGGGCTGGTGGCGTGGGAGGCCTTGCGGCGTGCGAACCACGGAGGCCTGGACTTGCCCGCGGTCCACCTGGTCACGCTGAGCACGCCGTACGGCGGGGACCGCGCCGCGGGGATCGCCGTTGAGCGCCGGCCGCCGCTGCTATTGCCGGTATGGATCGATCTCGCCGAGGACAGCGCGTTCCTCCGGGCCGTGTACCGGACCCCGCTGCCCGAGGGGGTGACGTTCGACCTGGTCTTCGGCTACCGACGCGACCCGGGCCTCGTCGAGTTCGGCGGCCGAAGCGGCGACGGGGCCGTCACCCTCGACCGCCTCCTCCACCCCGAGCTGCAACGCAAGGCCCGCCGCGTCCGGGGGGTCGATGCCTCCCACGCCGGCCTGCTCCGCGAGCCCGAGGCGATCGACACCGTTGTCGAATTGCTGGAATCACGCCCGAGCCTGACTCAACCCGCCCTCGTCCCGGAGACGCCGAACCCGTGATCGATTTCTCCGACGAGCCGTACCGCTACTTCCCGCCGCGGTACTCCCGCCCGTGGGCCCGGTTGCTGTTGTGGCACAACCGGCGGCAGCACCTGCCCAACGTCCACCGCATCGACGGCGTCGAGGTGTCGGGCCACGAACAGCTCGCCGAGGCCATCCGCCCCGGCGATCGGCTGCTGTTCCTGCCGAACCACTCGACCCACTCCGACGCCGCGATCTTCCTCGAAGCGCTGTCGCAGATCGGCCAACGCTGCCTGATGATGGCCGCCTACGACGTGTTCCTGCGCGGCAAGATCCACCGCTTCGCGCTGCAGCGCATGGGCGCGTTCTCCGTCGACCGCGACGCCAACGACAGCCGGCCGATGAAGCAGGCCCTGGCGACGCTCGAACGTGGTAAGTTCGGGCTCATCGTCTTCCCCGAGGGCAACGTCTACCTGACCAACGACCGCGTCACCCCGTTTATGGACGGCGCCGCTTTTATCGGCCTCCGTGCCCAGGCCGCGCTGCAGGACAAGACCCCGCCGACGGGGAGCGTGCTCGCCGTGCCCGTCTCGATCAAGGCGACCCACGTCACCAACGCCCGGGAGCGGATCGCCCAGCGCTTCACGCCCCTCGCCAAGCAACTGGACGTCGAGACCGACTTCCGCGACCAGCCCGTCGCCGCCGTCCACGCGACCGGCGTCGCCGCCTTGCGCCGCAACCTCAAGCAGCGTGGCCTCGACGTGCCCGACACCGACTCGCTCACCGTGCTCGCCCTGCGCGCCGCCTCCGACGTGCTCGACCGCCTCGAAGCCAAGCTCGAGATCACCCCCAAGCCCGGCGACACGCCGCTGGACCGCGTCCGCGCCGCCCGCCGCGTCGTCCACGAGGTCCGCACCGACCCCGACCGCGCCGTCGACCACGCCGCCGCCGCCACCTGGGCCGACGAGGCCATGCTCGCCTTCCGCATCGCCAGCTACCCCTTGGAATATGTCGCCGAGAAGCCCACCCTCGACCGCGTCGGCGAGACCGTCGAGAAGCTCGAAGAGGACCTCTTGACCCGCCTCCCCCCGCCCTTCGCCGAGCGCCACGCCTACGTCCGGTTCAACGAACCGATCGACCTCGGGCCCTACCTCGAAGGCGGCACCAAGCTCCGCCTCGCCGTCCGCAAGCTCACCGCCGACGCCGAGCGCTCGGTCCAGTCCGGCCTCGACCGCCTCAACCACGACAACCCCCACCCCGGCGGCCGGGACTGGTGACTCCGATACACCATCAGCGTCGCTGCCGAGTCACGGCTCGTTCGTCACCACGTCCAGGTTGAGTTCGCCGTCGTCCGGACTGCGATCGATCAC
>JBCBSA010000352.1:0-3166 GCA_039819425.1 Planctomycetota bacterium | reverse complement strand
CCCGTTCCGCCACCGACCGAAAGCCCCCGCCATGGCCAAGTCCAAAGACGCCGTCGAATACGTCTGGCTCCAATGCACCGAGTGCAACGACCTGAACTACCGCACCCCCATCAACGTCAAGGGCGGCCTGCCCGAAAAGATGAAGGCCGGCCTAAAGAAATACTGTCCGCGTCTGCGCAAGCACACGCTGCACAAGATCAAACGGAAGTGAGCCTTTGGCGGTTTAGCGGTCGTGCGGTCTGACGGTTTTCCAGACCGCCAAACGGCCAAACCACGAAACCACTCCATGACCCATACGCCAGTAGCTCAGTTGGCTAGAGCAGCGGATTCCAAATCCGCAGGTCGTGGGTTCGAGTCCCTCCTGGCGTGTTCCCCGTAAGCGAAGAGCATCTCAACATGGCGCTGCCGATCTACAAACCCGGACAAGGCTACTGGACCCGCGTGCTCTCGGCCGTCGGGGCCGGTACCCTCGTGCTCGCCGGGGCCGGCTGGCTGTACGCGATCTCGCCGCGTTTCCTGCCCGACGCGAACCAGCTCTACTTCCGGGCCGGCATCGCCGTGGCGGTCATTGTCGGGTTCGGGCTGCTCATCTACTGGGTGCTCAACAAGGCCAACGTCGTCGACTTCATGATCGCCGTCGAGGCCGAGATGAAGAAGGTCAACTGGCCGACCAAGAAAGAGATCGTCGGCTCGACCTGGGTCGTCATCTGCGGCACCCTCCTGATCGCGGCCCTGCTCTTCGTCGTCAACCTCGCCTTCGGCTGGGTCTTCACCCGCATCGGCATCCTCGCCCCCACCGGCACCACCGGCTGACCCCCCCGGAAGTTTTCACTCCACGATTGGTGGCCACTCATGTCCGAAGAACACCCCGCTCCACTCGAAGACGAACAAGCGGCCGTCGCTGCTCCCGCCCCCGCCCCGGAGATCGAAGACCAGATCGACGAGGACGACCTGCTCGTCCTGCCGGGCATGAACTGGTTCGTGCTCCGCGTGGCCTCTAACAAAGAATCCTCGGTCCGCAAGACGCTCTTGCGCAAGATCAAGATCGAGGGCTACGACGGCGAGGACGCCGAGAAGCCGCACCTCGTAAACCGCATCCTCGTGCCCACCGAGAAGACCAAGACGATGAAGGCCGGCAAGGCCAAGATCGTCGAGACCAAGCTCTACCCCGGTTACGTGTTCGTCGAGATGAAGCTCGAGGACGACGGCCGCATCCCCCAGGACATCTTCTTCCTCATCAAAGAGACCACCGGCGTGGGCGACTTCATCGGCACCGCCGGCCGACCCTCGCCGATGTCGATCCCCGAGATCGAGAAGATGCTCATGGCCTCCAAGCCCGCCGAGGAGCAGCCGCAGGTCAAGATGGAGTTTGCCAAGGGCGACCCCATCAAGATCACCTCCGGCGCCTTCGAGAATATGGAGGGCACCGTCGACGAGCTCATGCCCGATCAGGGCAAGGTCAAGGTCATCGTGATGATCTTCGGCCGGGCGACACCGGTCGAGCTCGAATACTGGATGATCGAGCGCGTCGAGGAGTAGGCGAGCCCTCGCGCAGGCGGGTAGCTACGCCGCCCCGGCCGCCTACCCGCGGACTCCCGACAATCACGGAACCGCTGCTTCCGATATCCCGCCACACAGCCCCACGGTTCAGGTGTTCGCCCTACCCGGTCGATAACAAGGTAAGGCGCGGTTCCGTTTCGATCGCGTCCCCCGCGGTTGATTTCGGCAGAGGTGGTCCTCATGTCTACCATCGGCACCGGCGTGGCGGCGAGCGT
Organism: Planctomycetota bacterium; assembly: GCA_039819425.1. Classification (GTDB taxonomy): domain Bacteria; phylum Planctomycetota; class Phycisphaerae; order Phycisphaerales; family Phycisphaeraceae; genus Algisphaera. The sequence goes on along the minus strand of JBCBSA010000352.1, from coordinate 1,391 downwards.
GGCTCAGGTCGCCCACAACGCGCAGCAGGCCGCCCGCGCCCGGGACAAGGCCCGGGCCGACCAGACCCGCGCCGCCCGCGACGACGGCGATCGTTTCGAGCAGCGCCTGGCCAGCCCGTCCCAGGCCGACGACCCGGACGCCGAGCTGCCCGACCGCCAGGCCCCGGGCTACGAACAGCTCTACTTCCGCGACGGCGACGGCGAGCCTCTGGTTGATCCCGCCGCATCGCCACCGCCTGCCACTGACCCGTACACCGATCCGCTCGGCGGCCCGCCGCTTCCGGGGCACCCGCTGTACCAACACCTCGACGTGAAGGCGTGAGGGCCGTTGGTTACCACCGATCGAAAGTTCGCCGATCTCATGTTTAGAGGGTGACGCGCAGCGTCTCGAGAGCGGTCACCCCCCCCCGGAAAGGGCGGCTTCGCTGCACCCGCTAAAAGTGGAGTAGAGATATCCTTGCCGTCAGGCACCGCGGTTGCCGCGGCGACGCAAGATGATCAGCCCGGCCACGCCGAGGGCAGTTATCAGGACACCGGGCTCGGGGACGGCGACGGTGCGGAGCGTCAGCAGCTGCAGCGGGTCGACGGTGACGGTGGCGAACCCGTCGCGGAGCAGGATATTTTCCTGGAGTTCGTTCTCGAGGAGCTGGGCTTCGCCGTCGGCGACGGGGCCGCTGAGGGCGGCGGTGAGCCAGACGTCGCCGAGGTCGGCAAGCTCCTCGATGAAGACCGTGACCTCGAACGACTCGGAGGGTTGGCCGGCGTTCCACGCGGCGAAGTCCGACTCGACGCGTTCGGGGTCGTCCAGGGCGAGGAAGCTGTTGTCGGTGTAGTTGTTGATGGCGATGGCCCAGCTGCCGTCGGGGTTCTGGGCCACGGTCGTGGTGATCCGGGGCTTGGGGCCGTACTGCCAGGACATGTCGCCTTCGAGGTCGCTGGTGGGCTTGCGGAACGTTGCGCCGAGGTCGAAGGCGTCGGTGAGTTGCTGGAGGTAGTGGTACTTGGTCAGGACGGTGAACCAGTCGCCGTCGTCGGGGGTGCCGAGGGGGTCGCCGTCGCCGGCGGCGGGGCCGGTGACGGGGTCGTACTTGAGGATGCGGGTGGCGTTGTCGTTGGGGTCGTTTTCCATGAACCCGACGAAGTGGAACCAGTGGGTGACGCCGTGGTTGACGTCGTTGAGGAAGCGGGCGGCGACGGCCGAGGCGTGGAGGGCGCTGTTTGCGTCGCCGGGGTGTTCGGGGCCGAAGCTAGAGGATTCGGTTTGCCAGTACTCCTTGGCGGGGCCGGCGTATTCCGGGGGCTCCGGGGGCTGAGTGAAGTCGTAGAAGCGTTCGCTGGAGCCGATGTTGTAGCTGTGGGTGGCGAGTCCGCCGAGCGCGTCCCAGGCCTCG
>JBCBSA010000351.1:0-3191 GCA_039819425.1 Planctomycetota bacterium | reverse complement strand
GGCCGTTGATTTGGTGTCGTCGGTGCTGCAATCCAAGGCCAACATCGTGTTCCTGTCGGACGAGCAGCGGCTGCTGGGCTGGATATCCGCCAACCGGACCGCGCGGACGACCAACTCATCCGCCCCCCCCGCCGCCGGAGGCGGACCGGCCCGCCCCCCGCCCGGCAGCGCGTCGGGGATGGCCGACGTCACGTCGTCGACCCGGGCGACCCGCTTGAACCCCGGCACGTCCAGATCGACCATCGTGTAGCCGTGCAGCCGCAGCGCCGCCTGGAGCATGCCCAGCAACGCCTCACGCGGGATCGCGTCGTTGGTCTGCAGCCGGACCGACCCGGACAAGACCCCGGGCTCGTACATCAGGTTGAAGCCGTACTCCCGGGCCGTGTAGTCCAAGAGCGTCTGCAATTCGATGGGTTCACGCAGGTCCAGCGTGACCGAGTCCTGGGCGTGGGACGGCCAACCGATAACGCCGGACAACGCAACAACGGACACGATCCAGATGAGCTTTCGGCCACGACGCAACAGATAAGATCCCTTACAAACAACGAGCGATCCATCGGAGATATGAGGCGAATCAGTTTAACCGCGACACGCCCCTCATGCACCTGTTTTCTCCGCCGCCGGCTTCGCCACCCGTATCCGAGCGCGGGCACTTTTTCCCGCCGTGAAGCCGAAACACAAAGCCGGCCCCGGCACAAGCCGGGGCCGGCGTATGGGATCCGTGCGAGCGGGCCGGGGCGGAACCGGACCCACACGCCGCGGCCTCGTCCGGGTCTACTGCGGGAACTTCCAGCGCTGCGACGACCAGTTGCTCCGCAGGCCGGCCTGGTAGACGTCGCCGCCGTCGTCGCCCTGCACCGACAGGTAGTAGTTGGTCCAGCGGTTTTTCAGGCGGTAGCTGTTGCTGCCCGCGTCGCTGAGCACCCACATCTGCGACCACCAGCCGTTGTTGAGCGGGGCGATCCGGCACTGGGACCACTCGTTGGTGTCGACGGCCGTGAGGTAGCGGCCCGAGGGCGTGTGCTTGATCCGGTAGACGTCGCTGGTCCCGTCGACCTTGACGAGGTCCCACTTCTGCGTGGACCCGTTGTTGTCGGGCTTGATGATGGCGCCGGCCCAGTCCCAACTCCCCTCGACGTCGACGTTCCATTGCTTCCACTGGCTCTTTAACTCAAGCGGCCCCGGGAACGTCCCCGATCCGCCGCCGTTGTTGCCCCCCCCGTTGCCACCCCCGGAATTGCCCCCGCCGGAGGTGTCCCCGAGGTTGATACCGCGGCTGGACAACTCGTTGGTGAAACGGCTGTCGAACTTGATCTGGTCGTGATACTGGTTGAATTGATCGTTGCCGTTGCCGATGGCCTGGTAGTTGGCCCGCGGCGCCCAGACGGCCCAGCTGATGTTGCGGTCCTCCGCGGCTTCGATGGTTTCGCCGATGTTGTTGAAGTTCATCGGCAGGTCGTCGGGCGTCTCCAGGCTGAACATCTCGGTGCAGATGATCGGGTAGCCGTTGTTACGGAACTCACTGACCGCGTAGTTCATCGAGTTCGGGGTGATGTTGCCGTTGCCGTCGGGCCAGTCGTAGGCGTGGAACCCGTAAGACGTTTTCGACCAGTCGACGTTCAGCGCGGCCAGGTCGTTGCGGTTGAAGCCCTGGTCGTCGGCCTTGAAGTGCGAGCCGATGATGATGTGGCTGTTGGGGGCCTTGTTCCGGACGAAGTCGTACAGCCGCTGGTAATCGCCCTTGGCCTGATTGGGCTGGGGCTCGTTGGTGAGCTCGAAGAGCACGTGCGTCTGGTTGGCCAGGTTCAGGTTGTTGCTGTAGTTGCCGGGCTTGAGCACCTGGTCCCAGAAGTTGCGGGCCACGTTGTAGTTCCAGGTGGAGTGGAACCGCGTGTGGTTGTTGACGATGACGTACAGGCCCTCTTGGCCAGCCCAGCCGACGACCGTCTGGATGATGTCGGTGTACTGGTTCCGCGCGTTGGTGTTGGTCGCCAGGTCGCGGTCGTAGTCGCCCATGTAGGGGGTGATGCGAACGCAGTTGATGCCGTAACTCTTGATCGTGTTGAAGTAGTTGCGGTAGATGCCGCGGTTGTTGTTGAAGTCGTTGTAGTGCCACGTGTCCATGAACCACGGCGCGATGCGTAGCGGCTGACCGCTCGACGTGACGACGTTGCCGTTCTGAACCTTCGCCCGGGCGGGCGCCGCCCCCGCATCGAAAGCGAAGCCCCCGGCCAAGACGACCGTGCCGGCCAAAGCCAGCGTCAGACGCAAACACAAAGATCGAAGACCCATTGATTAAGACTCCTTACGTAGAAACGACACGAGACAGCAAAGCCGCGCGGCAGATCGCGCAACCAACGAAAATTGGCAGAGACATCCGAGTTAAAGAATCAGCACGTGGGCGATGAACCCACCAGCAAACAACCAAATACTTCTATCGGGTGTGGATCGAGACCACAACGAAACTGCGAAACCCAAATCGACCGCGTGAAACAACAAGTTTCGGGGCTGGCGAAACCGCCAGAAAACAACAGAAATTCAGAGAAACGGAGTGATACGTACTTCGGAGACCAGATTCTTCTTCGATGAATTTTTTAAACGATAAATAATTTCGCCTCCATGTCAACCCCTTAGTGTGCCCGGTCAACCAAAAAATGAGCGCAGCCGCCTGGTGACAAGAAAATGCCCCGCCGAGTGGTGACCACGGGCGGGGCGAGGGGTGACGGTGCGGGGCCGATCTGCCGGTGGAAGCGGTACGCGGGCCCCGGGGTGGGCGTCCGGAGGCGGTAACGCCCCCGATCCAGCCGCATCAGTCGTAGCTGGACAGGCCGCCGGTGGTGCCGTTTTCCATGTTCCAGAAGGTCCATTGGTAGCCGACGTTCTTCGCGAGCGTGGATTGTCGGCCGTAGGAAATGCCCGATCCGCTGGGTTTGCCGTTGACGAGGTTTCCGCTGCCGGAGTTCCAGCCGTTGACGCTGTCCCACCAGCACTGGCGTTTCTTGACGGCCAGCCGGACGTTCGAGCCGCTGCCCGACCACTGGGTGTTGGTGGTGTTGGCGGGCGGGAACCACTTCTGCTCCCAATAGAAGTCTCGGCCGCGCGAGCCGTCGGTCTTCTTGATGTAGCCCCAGACGCGGATGGTGTACGTCTGGTAGGGGATGTCGAAGAGCCCGACGGGTTTGCCGTAGATG
>JBCBSA010000350.1:0-3206 GCA_039819425.1 Planctomycetota bacterium | reverse complement strand
CAAGCTGGTGCCGGCCTCGGCGCGGGCGGGGCTGAGCGGGCTGGTCCACGTCGCGGGGATCCCGGCCACCGTCGGTGGGGCGGTCCACATGAACGCCGGCGGGGCGTTCGGCGACATCGGCGAATCGGTCCGGCGCGTCCGGGTCATGTCCGACGCCGGCCAGGTCTTCGACTGCGACCGCGACGACCTGGACTTCGGCTACCGCCGCACAAACATCTACGAGCCGTTCATCCTGGAGGCCGAGTTCGCCCTCGACCCGGCCGACCCCGAGCGGCTGATGAAGCGGTACAAAGAGATCTACCTGCACAAGAAGAACAGCCAGCCGATGGGCGACAAGTCGGCGGGGTGCTGTTTCAAAAACCCCCCGCCAGAAGTCGGAGCTCCTGCTGGACGGTTGATCGACGAAACGGGTCTCAAGGGTTTTTCGATCGGTGGGGCGAGCGTGTCGGACGTGCACGCCAACTTCGTGGTGGCCGACCCGAAGACGGCGACCTCGGCGGACGTCCTCGCGGTGATGGATCACGTCGAGGCGGTGGTGCGCGACAAGTTCGGCGTGGCGTTGGAGCGAGAGTTGGTGGTGTGGTGACGATTGCGTATGCCGGCCGGGATCAATCGTCGGAGGGCATGAGGAGCCACAGGACGATGTAAACGAGGATGCCGGGAAACGCCGCGGACAGGATTGAGAGCAGGACGTAGCCGATCCGGACTGCGTCGGCGTTCCAGCCGAGCCAGCGGGCGAGGCCGCCGCAGACGCCGCCGAGCCAGGCGTCGTCGCGGGAAATGGTCAGCGGGTTCGACGAGCGAGATATGCCCATACATACATGGTAACCCGCCGAGGTCCGGTGGTAATCGCCGTTTCCCGCAAACGGGAAAGCGATCGGGGTTTCGTATCAGTCCCGCACCTGGATGACGAGTTTGCCGGTGACGGTGCCGGTCTCCTGGAGCTCGTGGGCGGCGGGGAGGTCTTCGAGGGGGAAGGTTTGGGAGACGTGGGGGCGGAGGCTGCCGGCTTCGATCAGGGCGGCGGCTTCCTTGAGGATGGCAGACTGGTGGGCGGGGACGCGGCCGGCGAGGGCGGTGGCGCCCATGAACTCGGCGTGGAGGCTGGCGCTTTTCAGAAACAGCGGGTTGAGGTCGGCGTCGGCGGGGATGCCGACGATGGTGCCGAGCGAGCCGCGGACGGCGACGAGGTCGATGCTCCCCCGGAAGACGTCTTGGCCGACGAGGTCGAAGACGGCGTCGCAGCCCTTGTCCCCGGTGATCTGCATCACGCGGTCGTGGACGTTTTCGGTTTTGTAATTGAGGGCGTGGTCGATGCCGAGTTCGTCGAGGAGGGCGAACGAGTCGTCGGACGAAGCGGTGCCGAGGACGACGCAGCCGCGGTGCTTGGCGAGCTGGACGGCGAGGTGGCCGACGCCACCGGCGGCGGCGTGGACGAGGACGGTCTGGCCGGCGGAGACGTCGGCCATGTCGATAAGCAGCTCCCAGGCGGTGAGCAGGGCGAGGGGGACGGCGGCGGCTTCGACGTGCGACAAGCTGGTGGGTTTGCGGGCGGCGAGGCGTTCGTCGATCGTGACGAACTCGGCGTGGGCCCCGGGTTGGAAGAGCGGCGGCGAGGCGTAGACGGCGTCGCCGGGGCGGAAGCGGGTGACGCTCGGGCCGATCGCGCGGACGACGCCGCTGACGTCGAAGCCGGGCGTGACGGGGAACTGCACGGGCGCGCGGAACCGGCCGCTGCGGAGCTTGGTGTCGACGGGGTTTAGGGCGGCGGCGTGGACCTCGAGGAGCAGGTCGTGTTCGCCGGGCGTGGGGTCGGGCAGGTCGGTGAGGGTGAGGACCGACGGGTCGCCGGTCTGGGGGATGGTCATCGCCTTCATGGCGGGGAGTGTATCGGGATGATTTGGATCCCGGGGTTAGGTTCCGGGGGGTCAGCTCGCGCCCGCGTCAACGGGATCGACGTCTTTGCGGTTGGGGGACTCGAGCAGGAGGTAGAGGATGTTGTCGGCGAAGACCTCGCTGGCGGTGAGCTCGAGGTGGTCGAGGAACAAAAGGTTGACGTCGCTCCAGTCGACCGGGGTAATGAGGAAAGGCGACCATTCGCCGCCGACGCGTTCGTCCATGAGGGCGGACTCGCGGGTGACGGTACCGTCGCCGGGGGCGCGGGTGCGGCGGGCCAGCCGACCGTTGTCGGGGTCGACGACGATCCGGTCGTTGGTGGGCACGGCGTCGCCGGCGTAGAGCGCCAGGTAGAGGTCGTCCGGCCGGGCGGCGGGGACGTCGAGCGCGGCGTGAAGACGTTCGGCCCGGTCGAGAGACTTGGCGAGGTGGTCCAGCGCGATGGCCCGGCGTTCGGCGGGGTCGTCCACGTCGGGCAGGAGCTTCCGCAACGTGTCGTCTTCGTCGGGGTCGGCCAGGCCCCAGCCGAGCCGTTCCCAGGTGGCGACGTCGTAGAGTTTCAGCGGCTCGGGCTCGCCGTCGCGCGGGGCCTCGAAGACGACGCGTTGGTGGCGGTCGCGGGTGAGCAGCTGGTAGATCGCGGGCATGGTGCCGAGGCTGGCGGCGTCGTAAGCGGCGTTGAAGGGCAGGAACCTCGTGCCCTCGACCAGCTGGGTCAGCGCATCGACCGACCCGCCCGAGGGGGTGGCGACGAGGACGACGCGGTCGACGTGCTCGGCTCCGGCCCAGGTGACCTCGGGCGTCTCGCCGGCGGGGGGGAGGTCGGCGTCGCCGTAGCGGAGCATGTACCGGGTGAGCAGGCCGCCCATGGAGTGGGCGACGATGTCGAACTTCACGTCGTAGTCGCCGGGTTCGCCGCCGTAGTCCTCGGCGAGGTTGCGCTGGACCTCGGCGCGGTGTTCTTTGATGAAGGCGTGGAGGCGGTGGGCGTTCTCGACGTTGTCGCGTCGCCAGTCGTAGTCGAACTGGAAGCAGGAGTAGTGGTCGGTGCCGTAGTCGATCGCGCCCGAGTCGCCGAGCTGGTCGTCGAGGTAGCCGCCGACGCCGAGGGTGCCGAGGATCTGGGCGTAGGCGTCGACCTGGACGGGCACGAAGAAGAGCGAGAGGCGGACGCTGTCGAGGGCGCCGTCGGGGACGACGTTGTCGCGGAGTTCGTCGAGGGGGGCGCCGTGTCGCATGGGCAGGGCGACGAGCCGCGCGCCGTCGGGTGTGCCGGGGTTAGCGGCGGTGCCGTCGAAAGCGCACCAGAC
>JBCBSA010000349.1:0-3207 GCA_039819425.1 Planctomycetota bacterium | reverse complement strand
GGTCGCACGCTTGGCTTCAACGTGGCCAACGCTTGGTTCGACGCGCGTCCCCCTCGGCCGAAGCTTCAACACGTTGACGATCACGACGTAAACCAGGAACACCGCCAGCACCCTCCCCAACCACACCCCGCCGTCGGCTCCCCGGAACACCGGCAGGTTGCTCAGCGTTACGCCGACGACCACGCACCCCGCCGCCGCCGGCAGCATCCACCGCAGCACCCCCGGATCGATCGCCCCCGCTCGGCGGTGCCGCAGCGCCGCGGGCACCGACACCGCGACGTTCGCGATCATCGCCGACGCCTGGTACAGGTGCTGCTCCGCCCCCGTCGCCCGCCCCAGCAGCACGACCAGCCCCGGGATCATCACCACGCTCCCGCCCACGCCGAGCATCCCCCCCAGCACCCCGGCCACGAGCCCCAACACCGCCACACCCGCCCACGGCCACGGGCTGAACGTGAAGAGATCGGACGACGCGACGAGCATCGGGAGATCGAGATCGAACAAGCGACTTGCGGCCATGGCGGGGGGGCTGTCGATAAAGTGAAAACCGTCTGAAAAAAGGCCGCAATATCCGTCAACCGTGAGGGTTATCCGGCGCCGAGGTGATATGCTAATCCGCAGAGAAAGCTGTGCCGCGCCGGGAGTGAGAGGAACCCATGATCCAGCCCGACCCCGACCTGCCGACGTCCGCGAACCTCGCCTACATCGAGTCGCTCTACGACGACTACCTCGACGACCCCAGCAGCGTCGACGCGTCGTGGCACGCCACGTTCCGCGCCTGGGACATGGACCGCGGCCGACCCACCGGCACGACCTTCCGCCCACGCAGCGTCTTCAACCCCGCCGGCGATTCCGTCAACGGCCACGCCGCCACGAACGGCCACGCCAACGGCCAAGCCGCCTCCGCCCCACCGCCGTCCGCCGGCACGTCCGGGGGCGGTGGCGCGTCGTTGCAGCACCGCGTGGACATGCTCGTGCGCAACTTCCGGGTCCGCGGCCACATCACCGCTCACCTCAACCCCCTCGCCGACCAGTGCGAGGTTCCCGAAGAACTCCAGCCCGGCTACTACGGCTTCACCGAGGCCGACTACGACCGACCCTTTTCCTTCACCAGCACGGTCCCCGGCGACAAGGTCCGCACCCTGCGCGAGATCCTCGAGCAGATGCGCCACACCTACTGCGGCAGCGTCGCCGCCCAGTTCATGCACATCGACGACCTGCACGTCCGCCAGTGGCTGCAGCGACGCATGGAGTCCACCGAGAACACGGTCAAGCTCACCCGCAAGGAACAGATCCGCATCCTCACCCGGCTCACCGACGCGGTGATCTTCGAGGAGTTCATCCAGCGCAAGTTCATCGGGGCCAAGTCGTTTTCGTTGGAGGGCGGCGAATCGCTCATCCCGCTCTTGGACCTCGCCTTCGAGCGGGCCGGGCAGCAGGGCACCAAAGAGATCGTCATCGGCATGGCCCACCGCGGCCGGCTCAACGTCCTGGCCAACATCCTGGGCAAGAGCCCGCAGCGGATCTTCCGCGAGTTCGAGGACCGCGACCCCGAGCTCTACCTCGGCGGCGGCGACGTCAAGTACCACATGGGCTACTCCGGCGACTGGCGCACCCGCGGCGGCAAAAACATCCACCTCTCGCTGTGCTTCAACCCCTCCCACCTCGAATACGTCGGCCCCGTCGCCCTCGGCCGACTCCGCGCCAAACAAGACCGCAGCCAGAGCACCACCCGCGGCGAGATCGGCACCTGCCTGCTCATCCACGGCGACGCCGCCTTCGCCGGCGAGGGCGTCGTCCAGGAAACCCTCAACCTCTCCCAACTCGAGGGCTACCACACCGGCGGCACGCTCCACGTCATCATCAACAACCAGATCGGCTTCACCACCGGCCCCCGCGAGGCCCGCTCCACCCGGTACGCCACCGACGTCGCCAAGATGCTCCAGATCCCCATCTTCCACGTCAACGGCGAGGACCCCGAGGCCGTCGCCCAGGTCGTCGATCTGGCCATGGACTTCCGCCGCGAGTTCAAACGCGACGTGGTCATCGACATGTACTGCTACCGCCGCCGCGGCCACAACGAGGGCGACGAGCCGTCCTACACCCAGCCGATGATGTACGGCCAGATCGACAAACGCCAGACCGTCCGCGCCTCCTACCTCGCCAAGCTCCAAAAGCTCGGCGGCGTCAGCGACGAAGACGCCGAACGCATCGCCCAACGCCGCACCGAACTGCTCGAAAAAGAACTCACCGAAGCCCGCTCCGAGCAGTACGCCCCGAAGCTCGCCGGCCCCGGCGGTCTGTGGGAGGGCTATGTGGGCGGACTCGAAAAAGACGCCGACGACCCCGACACCGGCGTCGACGCCGATAAACTCCGCGACCTCTTCGACAAGCTCACCCAAGTCCCCGACGACTTCAACCCCCACTCCAAGCTCAAACGCCTGATGCGGCTCAAGCACGAGATGCTCGACGGCAAGCGCCCCCTCGACTGGTCCGCCGGCGAAGCCCTCGCCTTCGCCACCCTCGCCGTCCAGGGCCACCGCGTCCGCATCACCGGCCAGGACTCCCAGCGCGGCACCTTCAGCCACCGCCACGCCGTCCTCCACGACGCCAAGAACGGCCACGAGTACATGCCCCTCAAGCACCTCGCCGACGACCAAGCCGACGTCGATATCTACAACTCCCCGCTCTCCGAGGCCGGCGTCCTCGGCTACGAATACGGCTACTCCCTCGACTACCCCAGCGGTCTCACGATCTGGGAAGCCCAGTTCGGCGACTTCGTCAACTGCGCCCAGGTCATCATCGACCAGTTCATCGGCTCGGCCGAGGACAAGTGGCGCCGCCTCTCGGGCCTCGTCATGCTCCTGCCCCACGGCATGGAGGGCCAGGGCCCCGAGCACTCCTCCGCCCGCCTCGAACGCTTCCTCAACCAGTGCGCCGAGGACAACATCCAGGTCGCCTACCCCTCGACCCCCGCGCAGATGTTCCACCTTCTGCGCCGCCAGGTCGTCCGCAAGTGGCGCAAGCCGTTGATCGTGATGACCCCCAAGAGCCTGCTGCGCAACCCCAAGTGCGTCTCGACGTTTGACGACTTGGCCCCCGGAAGTGACGACCGCCCGAGCCGCTTCCACCGCGTGATCACCGACCCCGACGTCGGCCCCGACAAAGCGAAGAAACTCCTGCTCTGCACCGGCAAGATCTACTTCG
>JBCBSA010000348.1:0-3211 GCA_039819425.1 Planctomycetota bacterium | reverse complement strand
GCCGAGGCGTTGCGGGAGGCGAGCGGCGAGACGTAGCGGGCGTGGTCGTCCAAGCGGGAAAACTCCGAGCGGGCGGGGAAACAAACGGGCCGGCCGCGGCACACGCCGCGCGGGGGCTCATGGTAACTTCCGAAAGATCGTGCACGCGGACCCCGCCGAGGAACTGGCCCTGCTCGAACGCGCCCGCCGCGGCGACCGCGGCGCGCTCGGCGAGCTGCTGCGGTCCCAGGAACGACGCGTCTACCGCGTCTGCCTCCGCATGGTCAGCCACCCCGACGACGCGGCCGAACTGGCCCAGGACGCCCTGGTCAAGCTGATCCAGAACCTCGACGGCTTCCGCGGCGAGGCCCGCGTCTCGACCTGGGTCACCCGCATCGCGATGAACCTGTCCGTGTCCCACCTCCGCAAACGCCGCCTGCGTCAGACCGCTTCACTCGACGCTCCCCCCGTTGGCGTGAATACATCTTCCGGGGGCGGGGCTTCCGGGGGGACGATCGGGTCGATCTTGCCGGGGGGGGAACCGGGGCCCGCCTCGTACGTCGAAGAAAGAGAAGAACTCGATTTGTTGCAGCGGGCGATCGCGGCGCTCGACGACGACCAGCGGGCGGTCATCGTACTGCGGGACCTGGAACAGATGGACTACGCTTCGATCGCCCGGACGCTGGACATCGCCGAGGGCACCGTGAAGAGCCGGCTGTTCCGGGCCCGCCTCGCCCTGCGAGACAAACTCAACCCCGAGCCCGGAAGTTCAAGCCACCGTTGATCCGCCATGGACGACCGCCACGACCCCAACCTGATCCTCGGCTACATCGAGGGCGACCTCGACGCCGACGCCGCGGCGCGGGTCGAAGGCTACATGGCCGAGGATGCCAAGCTGGCGGCGCTCGTTGCGGACCTGCAAACCCAACGTGCCGCGCTGCGGGCGGCCGACCCGCCCCCCGCTCCGGCACCCGGGACCCTGGCGGACGCGGCGATGGCGACGCTCGAGCGCGAGATGCTGCTCGAGGGCACCGACGAGGTCGACGCCACGCCGAGTCTGGGTTCGGCTCAGTCCACCACGGCCCGACGCTTCCGGGGGTGGTTGGCCTACGGCGGGATGGCCGCGGTGCTCGCGATCGCCGCGGCGGTCGTGCTGCAAACGCTGCGCAGCGAGCCGATGCCGGATCGGACCGTCGCGATGAGCGACGAGGCCGAGCGCTACGACTTCGCCGAGGCCCCCATCCGGGCCCAGCGCGAAGCGATCGCTCAAAACGATGCCGCGGTTTGGGGAGGTGTCTCGCCCACTCCGCAAGACGAGGGGGTATCGCCCCCCACGGGAGAACGCGCCGTGGGCGCTGCCGTGGCCGAAGTCGATCGACGACGTCCAGAAGACCCGTTCACGAGGGATCGGCTCGCGTCGGACTTCGCCGACGCCACGCCGGCCGCCGCGCCCCCGACCGCGACGCCGACTGTGGCGTCGGGATCGGAGTCGGAGGCGGCGATGAGCGAAACGGCGATCCCCTCCGCCCCGGCCGCAGCCGAAGCCGTGGCCGCGTTTGACGAAGTCCGCGAAGCCGTGGCGGACCTCGACGCGATGCCGCTGAGACGGGCGTTGCGGGCCGGGTCGCTGCTCGCGATCCGGCCGACGCGAGCGCGAGCACCCGAGACCAACCCCGTGGAACTGGGTCGACTCGACGTGGCGAGCCGCGCCGCCGAGCGCTCGTGGCGGCTGTACTTCTCGGACACGCCGCCGATCGCAGCTCCCACTAAGAGGCCGTAAGCACCCCGCCGCGGCCGTAGTGCCCGACCGTCAGTCCGTCCGCGCCGCGGCGGGGTCGAGGAACGTCGCCCAGCCGATCGTCCCGTCGCGGTCGATGCGGACCCGTGTGAAACCGACGCGGTCGCTGACCAGCCGGGTCACGCCGGGGTGGTCCGCCAACACCCCCGCCCACCGGTCGCGTCGCAGCCGGGCGGGGCCGCTCGACTGCAGCACCAGCGTCGGCGACACCGCGTCGATCCAGGCCGGGCTCGCCTCGACGAAGCTGCCGTGGTGCGGCAGGTCCGCGACGTCGGCGTCCAGCTCCTCGGCATGACTTTCCAGCAGCGCCGCGATCGCGTCCTGCTGCACGTCGCCCGACAACAGCACCTGCCGCCCCCCCACCTCCGCCCGCACCACCACCGACCGGTCGTTGCCCCGGCTCGCCTCCCATCCGGTCGCGGGTGGCCAGAGCACGTCCAGCGTCGCGTCGCCCAGCACCCGCCGATCGCCGCGGGCCACCGTCGACATCGGCACCCCCCGCCGCCGCAGTTCGTCCACCAGAAACGCCGTCGCTCGGCCCGGATGCGCCCGCGCCTCGTCGGGCACGTCCGCCGACACCCACACCTCTCCCACCGGCAACGCGTCCGCCACGTCCAACGCCCCGTTGTAGTGGTCCAAATCCGCGTGCGACACCACCAGCACGTCCACCCGCCGCACCCCCATCGCCCGCAGCGTCGGCACCACGCTCCGCCGACCGATCAACGGATACCACTGCGACCCGCAGTCGAACACCAGTGTCTTGCCCCCCGACCGCAACACAAAACACGACCCGTCCCCCACCGCCAACATCGCCAACTCCCCCCCGCCCCCGGAAGTTTTCGCGCCGCTGTCGGAGCCGACCCGGGTGTACAAGCCCAGGTCCGGCTCGCTCCGCTCCTGCCACACCAGCACCGCCACCAACAACGCCACGGCCCCCACTCCCGCCGCCCGCCGCTGCGCGAACCACCCCCCGAACCACAACCACGTCACCCCCAGCGCCGCCACCGCCCACCACCCCGGCACCGGGTTGACCAGCCGTACCGTCGCCCCCGGCCAACCCGCCGCCTGCTCCACCAAAACCGACAACCCCGTCCCCACCCACCGCAGCGGCCCGCTCAGCACCAAAGCCCCCGACGGCAACACGAACCCCACCACGATCTTCAGGTATCCCAACCCCAGTACCGCCGTCAGCACCGGCAACGCCAACACCGACAGCACCACCCCCCACGGGTTCACCATCCCGAAGTGGGCCGCCACCATCGGCGTCGCGGTCGCCGTCGCCACCAGACTCACCGCCGCCACGTCGGCCAACCACCGCCAACGCTCCCCCGCCGTCGCCGCGGCCGACCCCGGCAGCGGCGCGATCATCGGCTCGGGCAGCAGCACCCGCGACACCCGACCCGTAAACCGTAAGAGCGCCCACACCGTCACAAA
>JBCBSA010000347.1:0-3232 GCA_039819425.1 Planctomycetota bacterium | reverse complement strand
CACGGCTGGGACTACTGCCCGCTCACCGGCAACGCCCCGGGCTACGACGACGGTGTCGAGGCCTTCCCGACCGAGCGGCGCGACGACGGAATCTACGTCGGCCTGCCCCCGGAAGAACCGCACGTCCAGGACGTGTCCGACGTGATGGTCCAGACGATGGTGAACTGGGGCGTGAAGTGGTGCTTCGGCATGGTGGGTCACTCGAACCTGTCGGTGGCCGATGCGCTGCGGCGGCAGGAGGAAGCGGGGACGCTGACGTACATCGGCATCCGCCACGAAGGCGCGGCGAGCTTTGCTTGCAGCGCCTATGGGAAGCTCACCGGTCGGCCGGCGTCCTGCCTGGCGATCGCGGGGCCCGGGGCGACGAACCTGTTGACGGGGCTGTGGGACGCGCACGTGGACCGGTCGCCGGTGGTCGCGTTGACGGGCCAGGTGGCGACGCAGGTGCTGGGGCGGCACAACTTCCAGGAGCTGCCTCTGGAAAAAGCGTTCGGCGGAGTGGCGGCGTACACGCAGACGGTGCTGCCCAACTCGCCGCACGCGGAGTTGATGAACCTGGCGTGCAAGTCGGCGTTGCTGGACCGGGGGGTGGCGCACCTGATCTTCCCGGACGAGGTGGCGGGGCAGGCCGCGCCCGACGCGGAGGCGGGGTCGCCGGCGGGGCGGATCACGTCGCAGCGGATCGCCCCCCCGGAAGAATCGCTCGACGCGGCGGTGGCGATGCTCGAGTCGGCGGAAAGACCCGTGATCATCGTCGGCCACGGGGCGCGGTACGACATGGAGGCGATCACGGCGTTGGCCGAGCGGCTGAACGCGCCGGTGTTGACGACGTTCAAGGGCAAGGGCCTGATCGCGGACGACCACCCGCTGGGGGCGGGGGTGCTGGGGCGGAGCGGGACGCCGATCGCGTCGTGGTTCATGAACGAGAGCTCGCACCTGCTGGTGCTCGGGGCGTCGTTCTCGAACCATACGGGGATCACGCCGAAGAAGCCGACGATCCAGGTGGACTTCGACCCGCAGGTGTTGGGCAAGTTCCACGCGGTGGACGTGCCGGTGTGGGGGGAGCTGTCGGTGACGGTGGACCGGCTGCGTGAGCGGCTGGCGGGCGGGGAGTTGGCCGGGCGGGACGTGCGGCCGGAGCTGGCCGAGCGTTGGGCGATCTGGCGGAACGAGAAGGCCGGCCGGCGGCGCGACGAACGGGGCCGGGGCGTCAACAGTGCGTCGGTCTTCGACAGCCTGACCCACGTGCTGCCGGAGGACGCGATCCTGTCGGTGGACGTGGGCAACAACACGTACAGCTTCGGGCGGTACTTCGAGTGCAAGCGACAAGCGATCCTGATGTCGGGCTACCTCGGGTCGATCGGCCACGGCTTCGTCGGCGCGATGGGCGCCTGGGCCGCGACGCAAGAAGACGACGAACGCTTCCGGGGGCGCAAGGTCGTGTCGGTCTCCGGGGACGGCGGGTTCGGCCAATACATGGGCGACTTCAACACGGCGGTGAAGTACGGCATGGACATCACGCACGTGCTGCTGAACAACACCAACCTCGGCAAGATCACCAAGGAGCAGCGAGCGGGGAATTGGCCGGTGTGGCAGACCTCGCTGACGAACCCGAGCTTCGCCGAGTACGCCAAGATCTGCGGCGGGTTCGGCGTGCGGGTCGAGTCGGCCGAGACGATGGACGGCGCGTTACAAGACGCGCTCGGCTACAGCGGCCCGGCGATCGTCGAGGTGATGGCGGATCAGGAACTGGTGTGACCCGGAGTTACGCCGAGGTGTTCTCGGCGTTGGCCGGCTCGTTCTGGGTGACGGTGACGCCGGGGTCCGCCTTGGCTTTGGGGTCGTCGAGCTGTTTGGTGGCCTTGACCGCGTCGTCGAGGTCGTCTTCGACGCCGCTGAGGCCCTTTTTGAATTCGACGATGCCCTTGCCGACGGACTTGCCGACTTCGGGCAGACGCTTGCCGAAGATCAGCACGCCGAGGATGGCGAGGATGACCATCTCGGGCCAGCCGATGGGGCCGAGGAAAGCGATGAGCAGGGGGGTGGGTTCGGGCATGGCTTGGCCTCCGGTAAACGAGGCGGTCGCTTCATTATTGCATACCCCCGCAGGCACCGCCACAACGATTGGTTTGACGGGGGTTGTCGCGTGGTGGGGCAGCTTGAATCCTTTCGGTCAGTCGCCCCCCCGGTGAGTCGCCGGGGCCCGCCCCGGGTCATTGCCCCGTGTCATTGCCCCGGGGCTAAATTCAAGGCGACAACGTCGCTGTATTCGTATGGACCCCCGACCGGTTATCGCACGCGGAACGCCAGGAGGGTCTGGTCGTCGTCGTTGGGGGTGCCGTCGGCGAAGTCGGCGACGTCGTCGAGGATGGCTTGGATGGTGGCTTTGGGCGAGCGGTCGAGTGAGCACTGGCCGGTGAGCAGGGCGTCGAGGCGGGGCTCACCGTACTGTTTGCGTTCGGGGTTGAAGGCCTCGGCGATGCCGTCGGTGAAGAGGACGGCCTCGTCGCCGGGCTGGAGTTGGAAGCGGGCGGTGTCGTAGCGGGGGTGGGGGGTGATGCCCAGGGGGAGTCCGCCGGCCTGGTCGAGCTGGAGGAGCTGGCCGTCGCGGCAGACGCGGGGCGGGGGGTGGCCGGCGGCGGCGTAGTCGAGGGTGCGGGTGGCGGGGTCGTAGACGCCGTACCAGGCGGTGACGAACATGACGGTGTTGGCGTCGTATCGGCCGACGAGGCGGTCGTTGATGTAGCCGAGCATGGCGCAGGGGGCACAGGTCTCGTCGGCGTCGGGGCCGGCGTAGGTGTGGGCGACGGCGTGGGTGACGGCCATGACGACGGCGGCGGGGGTGCCGTGGCCCGAGACGTCGGCGATGAGGATGCCCCACTTGCCGTCTTCTCGGGGGAACAGGTCGTAGTAGTCGCCGCCGGCGCGGCGGGCGGTGGCGTAGTGGGCGGCGAGTTCGAGGCCCGCGACGTCGGGCAGGGTTTGGGGCAGCAGCGACCGCTGGATGTCTCCGACGACTTTGAGTTCGGCGTCGAGCGCGGCGTGGGCGTCGCGGAGCTGCTGCGAGAGGATCATGTTGTTGGTGGTGCGGCCGAAGAGGTTGTGGGTCAGGACCTGGTCGGCGAGCTTGTCGGGGTCGAAGGCGTTGGGCGTGGTGGCGAAGTTGATGGCCATGTTCGTGCCGACGCCGTCGTGGTAGTGGGGCACGGCCTGGAACGAGCGGTAGGTCTTG
>JBCBSA010000346.1:0-3249 GCA_039819425.1 Planctomycetota bacterium | reverse complement strand
CTTCTGGTCCTTTCGAGTGGGACCAGACTAACGATTCAGGTGGGCCAGTTTTCGTAACCTCGACCACCACCACTACCAAGCGACGGCGCATCTCACGAATATCGGTTGAATCGATTGAGAAAATTTTTGCCCAAGATCGCGTTCCCGGTCCGCCGTTGAGGTTCTGGCCAAGTGACTCTATCGCTTCTAATAAATTTAGTAATCGCGTAGCAGGGTTTGTCAATAAGCTCATTTTTGCACTTTGATTAAAATTCACCCACAGTGTTAACTGTGGGCGAGTTAAATTGTTGCTGAATTTTAGTAATCCATGTCATCCATGCCACCGCCGGCGGGGGCCTTCTTCTTCTCCTTGATCTCGGTGATGACCGCGTCGGTGGTCAGCAGGAGGCCCGAAATCGAGGCGGCGTTTTGGAGGGCGATGCGTTCGACCTTGGTGGGGACGATGACGCCGGTGGCGGTGAGGTCGCCGTATTCGGCGGTGAGGGCGTTGAAGCCGAAGTTCTTGCCCTTGCCGTCTTCGACTTCCTTGGCGACGACGGAGCCGTCGTGGCCGGCGTTCTCGGCGATCTGCTTGATCGGGGCCGAGACGGCGCGGCGGACGATGTCGACGCCCAGGGACTCGTCGCCGACGAGGTCAGCCAAGTTGTCCAGGGCCTTGCGGGCACGGAGGACGGCGCTACCGCCCCCCGGAAGAATTCCCTCTTCTACCGCAGCTCTACAGGCGTGCATAGCGTCTTCGACGCGGGCTTTCTTTTCCTTCATCTCGGACTCGGTGGCGGCGCCGACGTTGATCTGGGCCACGCCGCCGGCGAGCTTGGCGAGGCGCTCCTGGAGCTTTTCGCGGTCGTAGTCGCTGGTGGTGGACTCGATCTGACGCTTGATGTTCTCGATGCGGCCCTTGATGTCGGAGGACTTGCCGGCGCCCTCGATGAGGGTGGTGTTGTCCTTGTCGAGGACGGCTTTTTTGATGCGGCCGAGGTCGGTGAGCTCGAGTTTTTCGAGGTCGATGCCGAGCTCTTCCATGATGGCGCGGCCGCCGGTGAGGGTCGCGATGTCTTCGAGCATGGCCTTGCGTCGGTCGCCGAAGCCGGGGGCTTTGACGGCGGCGACGTTGAGGACGCCGCGGAGCTTGTTGACGACGAGGGTGGAGAGGGCTTCGCCGTCGATGTCCTCGGCGATGAGGAGGACGGGCTTGCCGCTTTCAGCGATCTTGCCGAGGATCGGGATGAGGTCCTTGGCGGAGCTGATCTTCTTTTCGTGGATCAGGACGTAGGCGTCTTCGAGGACGGCTTCCATGCGGGCGGGGTCGGTGACGAAGTGGGGGCTGAGGTAGCCCTTGTCGAACTGCATGCCTTCGACGAGCTCGACGTTGGTGTCGAGGGACTTGCCCTCTTCGACGGTGATGACGCCGTCCTTGCCGACCTTGTCCATGGCCTCGGCGATGATGGAGCCGACGGTGGCGTCGTGGTTGGCGGCGCAGGTGCCGACCTGGGCGACCTGTTCGGACGAGGTGATCTTCTTGGAGTCCTTTTCGAGTTGGGCGACGATGGCGTCGACGGCCTTGTCGATGCCGCGCTTGACCTGGTTGGCGTTGGCGCCGGCAGTGATGTTCTTCAGGCCCTCGGCGAAGATGGCTTCGGCGTAGACGGTGGCGGTGGTGGTGCCGTCGCCGGCGTCCTTGGAGGACTTGGAGGAGACCTCCTTGACCATCTGAGCACCGATGTTTTCGATGGGGTCTTCGACTTCGATTTCCTTGGCGACGGTCACGCCGTCTTTGGTGACGGTGGGGGAGCCGAAGGATTTTTCGAGGATGACGACGCGGCCGGAGGGGCCGAGGGTGGTCTTGACGGCGCGGGAGAGCTTCTGGACGCCGCGGAGGATGGCGGCGCGGGCTTCGTTGTCGAACTTGATGTCTTTGGCGGGCATGGTTGAGGTGTCCTTTTGGAGAGTATGTTGTTCGAAATTGGGGACACCCACGGATTGAATCCGTGGGCTTCGGATTCGGAGTTGAAATTCCCGGGGGTTAGTCGACGATGGCGAGGACTTCGTCTTCGGCGAGGACGATGTAGTCGTCGCCGTCGATCTTGACTTCGGTGCCGCCCCACTTGCCGAGGATGATGGTGTCGCCTTCCTTGACCTGGAAATCGGTTTTTTCGCCGTTGTCGAGGGTCTTGCCGGTGCCGACGCGGACGACCTTGGCTTGCTGGGGTTTTTCCTTGGCGGACTCGGGGAGGAAGATGCCGGAGGCGGTCTTCTCTTCGGCTTGGAGGCGTTGGACGAGGATCTTGTCGCCGAGGGGTTTGAGGTTCATCTTGCGGGGGGCTCCTGGGGAAAGGGGTTAAGGGTGGGAAAGAAGGTTTGAACGGTTGTGGGAGGCCGGGACTCTGAAGTGCCCGAGCCTCGATTTAGGTCGATGGGGTGGAGTTGTTTGAACTTCCGGGGGCAGGCCATTGGCCGCGGTGGTGGCGGGCGAGGAGGCGTTGGGCGACGGCGAGGAGGTGGTTGAGTTCAACGGGTTGGTTGACCACAGAGAACGCGCCGAGGCGGAGGGCGTCGTTGAGGAGGCGGACGGCCTGCTGGCGGGTGGCACGGCTGTTGACGACGACAACGGGGGGGCGCTGGGCTTTGCGTTGCAGGACTTTCAGCAGCCAGAGCCCGCCCGGAGCGGTGGCCGGGGCCGAGGCGTCGTCTTTGGGGGTGGCCAGGTCGATGAACGCGGCGTGGAAGGCGATGCGTTCGGTGAGTTCGAGGGCCTGCTGGCCGGTTGTGGCGAGGTGGGCCTCGACGCCCAGGGGTTGCATGAGGCGGGGAAACTGACGGGTCCAGTGCTCGATGGGCCGCACGCGGTCTTCGGTCAGGAGGATGTTGAACCGCCCGCCGGCCGGGCGCGGGGAGCTGGGGTCGGGGTCGGACGGCGGGGGTGGGGGGTGAGCGCTGACCATAGCGGGTGGTGTAGAAAGAGGTTCAAACCACGGGCCTCGGCAGCGGAAGTGTTTTTTTTATAACCACATTTTTGACAGTTTTTATGTAATAATATTTCTGTCTTCCGCCGCGAAACCGTGCCAAGTTGCGAAGCGGTTGGGTCACGGGGTGTCGTTTTGGCACCGGTGTTTCAGATAAGGGCGGGACCGGCGGCAGCGTCTTCGGCCATGGCTTGCCTTGATGTCGGTGAGGGTTGACAGAGTTAAATTAACCGATTAATATAATAAACCGGTTAATATTGCAGCCGAAGGTTTTTCCCGGTTTTTC
>JBCBSA010000345.1:0-3269 GCA_039819425.1 Planctomycetota bacterium | reverse complement strand
AAAAGCGTCGCGGTCAGCTTGCCCGCCTGTTTCGCGGCACCGCCCGACAGGCCCAGGGCCGAGTCGTGCAGGCGGTCCTTGACCTCGTCCCACAACGCCGCGCCGCGGAGCGACGACTCGACCAACTCGCTGGTCTCGGACTTGGTGAGCTTGAGGTGGAGGCGGGGGCCGAAGGCGATGTTGTCGAAGATGGACTTGGGGAAGGGGTTGGGCTTCTGGAAGACCATGCCGATCTTGCGTCGGAGGGTGACGACATCGGTGTCGCGGTCGAGGAGGTTCTCGCCGTGGAGGTCGATACGTCCCTTGGCGTGGGCGCCGGGGATCAGGTCGTTCATGCGGTTGATCCAGCGCAGGAACGTGGACTTGCCGCAGCCCGACGGGCCGATGAAGGCGGTGACGCGTTTCTCGGCGATGGGCATGCTGAGGTTTTGGACGGCCTGAAAGTCGCCGTACCAGCAGTTGAAGTCGCGGATATCGACCAGCGTCTGGGGCGGGGGGGCTCCGTTGGCGGCGGCGTCGGCCCCGCTTTCGCTGCGCAGGGCCGCGGTCGGCGGTGGGGGGGCGGCGAGGTCGGATTCGGGCGGTGCGGGTTCGGTCATGTGTGTCATGGTAGTGGGCCCCTCGGGTTCGCCGGTCGGCGGTGATGGATTTCTAACCGTGCCCCCGGCTTCTCGGACCCGGCCGCCTCCGGGCGGCGGGGATCAGTTGGCCTGCTGGAACTTCTGGCGGATGAGCACGGCGACGGCGTTGAACGAAAACAGCACCGCCAACAACACGATGATGCCCGCCGCCGCCGCGTCGCGGAACGACTGGTCGGGCTCGGACGTCCAGTTGTAGATCTCCAGCGGCAACGCGGCGAACGCGGCCATCAGGTGGTCCGGCCCGGCCTGCAGCCCGACGTAGCCGATCAGCAGGATCGGTGCCGCCTCGCCGATGGCCCGCGACAGCGCCAGGATCGCCCCGGTGCAGATGCCCGGGATCGCCGCGGGCAGCACGACCTTCTCGATCGCCTGCCACTTGGTCCCCCCCAGCGCCAGCACGCCGGCCCGCATCTCCTGCGACACCGCCCGGATCGACTCCTGGGCCGAGACGATGATCACCGGCAGGATCACCAGCATCAGCGTCAGGCCGCCCGCCAGCATCCCCTTGCCGAAGGGGACCTGCATGTAATACCACTTCTTCACGTCTTTGGGCAGTGGCTCGGTGCCCTCGATGATGAGGCCGCGCAGGCCCGCGGCTTCGAATTCTTTTTCCAACAGCTTGTTGTACAGCACGCGGCGGGACTGGATCTGCTCCACCGCGTCCTGGCCGTTCATCGCCAGCAGTTGCTCGGCGGCGACGGCTTTCATGACTTCGTAATCGGCCGTGAGTTCTTCCCGCAGGGGCGTGAGCATCTGGGCGGCCATCGCGTCGGCGCTCTCGGGATCGACTTGCAGTGCGCCGTCGGTCGTGCCGCTGCGCAGGGCCCGCTTCATGGACCGGTTGATCTTGCGGAGTCGGCCGTCGGCCTCGTCGCGGATCGCGTCGAGGTCGCCGACCTCGACGACCTGGACTTCGGCGACCGGGCCGCCGGCCTGCGCCGCGGCGATCGAGCCGTAGATCGTCACCCGCTCGGTCATCGTCAGCGTCGCCGGCGTTAGCTCGGCACCCTCGACGGTCTCGACGTAGAAGCTCTGGCCGCCCGCGCCGGGGTACTCGAGGTAGAACTCCTGGCCGATGTCGAGCCAGGGTTCGTTGAGCCCCTCGTTGCTGAACATGAGCACGAAGACGGAGAAGCCCAGGATGCCGTAGACGATCGACGGGACGCCGGCGAGGTTGGTGATGTTGCTCTGGACGAAGCCGTGGAGCGTGCGGAGGCTCTTGGCTTTGGGTCGGTACTCTTCGAGGAGGATGGCCGAGGCGACGCCCAGGGGGATGGCGCTCAGGGCGCAGATGGCGAGGATGGAGATCGAGCCCATGATCGCCGGGCCGATGCCGGTGGCGGTCGAGTCGCTGGACATGGGGTCGGTGATGAACCCGGCGTTGAGCCGGGGGAAGCCGCGGGCGCAGATGGAGATGAGCAGCGTGGCGAGGATGACCAGCGCGACCCCCGCGGCGGTCATGGCGACGGCCTGGAACAGCGTGTTCTTCAGTTGCCGGGCGCGGCGGCTGCTGGGGGTGTAGTCGGGCATCGGGGGCTCGTTACTCGTACTGCTGGCGGAAGCGGCGGCGGACGTACGACCCGCAGATCGTGATGCACAGCGTGACCACGAACAGCGTCATGCCCACGGCGTAGACCGACTGGTACTCGACCGTGCCCGTCGCCAGGTCGCCGAAGAATACGGAGACCATGTAACCGGTCATCGTCTGCGTGGGCTCGTTGACGGCGAAGACGTTGCCCAGGCCCGAGGCGAGGTCCGGCGGGTTCAGCCCCGCGGCGATGGCCACGATCATCGTCTCGCCCACCGCCCGGGCGAACGCCAGCAGGCAGGCCGCGACGATCCCCGACAACGCCGCGGGGAACACGACCTTCACCGACGTCTCGAACCGCGACGCGCCGAGCCCGTACGACCCCTCACGCAGCGCCCGCGGCACCGCCCGCAGCGCGTCCTCCGACAGCGACGTGACGATCGGGATGCACATGATCCCCACGGTCAGCCCGGCGGCGAGGACGTTGAAGATCTGGATGTCCAGCGGGTTGGCTTTGTTCGGGTTGGGGTTGCCGGCGATCCCGGCGAAGTCGAGCTGCAACAGCGGCGTGACGAACGTCAGCGCGAAGTAGCCGAACACCACCGTCGGCACGCCGGCGATGACCTCGATGATCGGCTTCATCACCGAGCGGACCTTGGGCGAGGCGAACTCGCTGAGCCAGATCGCCACCATCAGCCCGACGGGGATGGCGATGCACATGGCGACGATCGTGACCTGAAACGTGCCGACGATCAGCGGCCAGATGCCGAACTCCTTCTCGCTGCCCTGGAGCGGGTTCCACTCGAGGGCGAAGAGGAAGTCGGTCAGGCTGACGTTGGCCTCTCGGCCCTGCACGTCCTGGATCCCCCCGCCGAAGAACCCCGCCGCCTGTTGGGCGAGGATGACGACGATAAGGATCGTGATGCTGATCGTGATCCCGCCGGCGACGACGAGGACGCCGACGATGCTGCGTTCCTTGAGGTCCCGCATCAGCGTGGACTTGGGCCGGCCGGGCAGCTTCACCCGGTCCATGGCTTTCAACCCGTCGCCGGTGGTGATGCTTGCGGTCATGGGCGGGTGTCGGCCGGTAGGCGGTGGAG
>JBCBSA010000344.1:0-3341 GCA_039819425.1 Planctomycetota bacterium | reverse complement strand
GGCGGCGGGGGCGTGCGTAGTGGAGAAGCACCTGACGCATGACCGCGGGGCGGCGGGGCCGGACCACGCGGCGAGCGTCGAGCCCGAGGGGTTGGCGGCCTATGTGGCGGGGGTGCGGCGGGCCGCGGCGATGATGGGGCCCCGGGCCAAGCGGTGCACCGCGATTGAGCGGGACGTGCGGCGGGTGTCGCGGCAGAGCGTGTGCGTCACGCGGGACCTGCCGGCGGGCCACACGCTGACGGCAGAGGACCTGACGGTGAAACGGCCCGGGACAGGGCTGCCGGCGTCGGTGCTCGGGGAACTGGTGGGGCGGCGATTGGCCCGGGCGGTGGCGGGGAATCGGCTGCTCCGGGACGAGGATCTGGCGGGCGGCGGGAAATAGTGCAGGGACGGGGGCGGGTGGGTCGATGGGGCTAGGTGGTGGCAGGTCCTGTCTTCTCCGCTGCGGAGTGCGTCGTCATGCTCTTTCAAGCCGTGCTGATCACCGTGATTGCTTACCTGGCGGGCTGCTACGCCTACGGGTTTTATTTGCTGTGGAAGCTGGTGAGGCGTCGTCGGCTGCACCCCGAGCCGGTGAGCGTGGCCGAGGTGGAGGTCGACCCGGTGCCGAGCGTGTCGGCCCCCGCGTCGCCTTCCGCCGAGCCGGCCTACGCCGCCGCCCCGGCCAAGGCCGCCTAAGCCTTCTCTAAGCATCGTACGCTTTCCGGGGTGGGGCTAAGTTCTGCGTTAGGCGGTCGCGCTGCGCCGCCCTCCGCGGCGTAAGATCTACACGATGGTCCGTGCCGCCGACCCCCTTGCTCCGCCGATAGACGCCCGGCCCGACGTCGCCCCCCGCACCCGCGGCGAACGGCTCGCCGACGAGCTCGACTTGCGTTCCGTCATCGCCGGCGAAGCCCGCCTGTCGCCGGAAGGCGCGTTGCGGCTGTACCACGAAGCGACGCTCCACGACCTGGGCCGGTGGTCCTCGGCCGTGTGCTCTCGCATCCACGGAGCCCCCCCCGATCAGCCCGGCGACCCCGACGCGGTTCGCACCTATGTCATCGACCGCAACATTAATTACACCAACGTCTGCTCGGCGTCGTGCACGTTCTGCGCCTTCTTCCGCAAAGAGGGCGACGCAGACGCCTACGTCCTCTCCAAGGACCAACTCCACCAGAAGGTCCGCGAGCTCGTCGACATCGGCGGGACGCAGGTGCTCTTGCAGGGCGGGATGCACCCGGGCCTGGGCGTCGACTTCTACGTCGACCTGCTGCGGGGGCTCAAGGCCGAGTTCCCCGAAGTCCATGTCCACGGGTTCAGCCCGCCGGAGTTTGTCGAGTTCGTGGCGGTGTACGACCTCGACGGCTTCCCTAAGACCGACCCCAAGCGATCGCATGAGTTGCCGCCGGAGGTGTGGCTAGCGAAGCTCGAGGCGATCATGCGGAAGCTGATGGACGCGGGTTTGGATTCGTTGCCGGGCGGAGGCGGGGAGATCTTCGCGCCGCACGTCCGCCGCAAGATCGGGCTCGGCAAGGCGACGGCGGAGCAGTGGCTTGACGTGATGGAGACGGCCCACCGCCTGGGCATGTTCACCAGCGCCACGATGATGTTCGGCCACATCGAGGGTGCCGCCGACCGGATCATGCATATGGACGCCATCCGCCGGCGGCAGGACCGGGCGATCGAGGCGGGCTACCCCGGGCGTTACGTCAGTTTTATCAGTTGGCCGTTCCAGCGGGAGAACACGCCGTTGGGCCACCTGCCGGAGTACGACGCCGAGTCGGGCGAGGCGTTTCCCGGGGACGTGCTGGCCGAGGCGGTGATGCGGGGCGAGGTGGACCCCGACGACAAGCCGGCTTGCGGGCGGGTCGCGCCGCGGGCGGGGAAGGTCGTGCGTCAGGCCGGGGCGGTGGACTACCTGCGGACGCAGGCGATCAGCCGGCTGTTCTTCGATAATGTCCACTCGATCGGCAGTTCGTGGGTCACCATGGGCCCGCGCATCGGCGAACTCGGGCTGTACTACGGCGCCAACGACATGGGCAGCGTCATGATGGAGGAGAACGTCGTCTCCGCCGCCGGCACCACCTACTGCCTGACCGAAGAGGTGATCTGCCACCTCATCCGCGACGCGGGCTTCACCCCCGCCCAGCGCAACAACCGCTACGAGTTTCTGAAGGTCCACGACGGCGACGACGCCCCCGATCGGAAGGTCGAGGACTGGTCCACCCAGCGCGCCAAAGCGCTGCACATCGAAAAGAAACTTCCGGGGGCGGGGGCGGTTCCGGGGGCCGACCTCGGCGACGAGGGCAAGAACGGCACGGTGTCGCTGACCGTAGGCGGGGCCTGACAAGCCCGATCTGTTAGCCGATGCAGCCCCGCGAATCTCAACGCCCGGATTCGCACGGCTCGCCGTGGGGCCGGCGTTAGCATGAAAACATGAAGGTCGAGCTGAGGTGGAAAACCCCCGACGCGCTCTGGGCCCAGCAGATCAAAGAAGCCCGGCGGCCGCTGGCCTGGTTCGCCCTGCGGATGTCGGCGTGGACCTGGATCCCGGGGTTCGGCTTCTGGTACGCCGCGACGATCTGGTTCCCGGCCCCGTTGCCCGGCCTGTGGTATTCGGCCGTGCCGTGGATCATTGCGGGGATGGGCGGCATCTGGTGGCTCGGCTTGTTGCCGACGATCCCGGGGAGGTCGGCGGTGTACCGCCGGATCACGCGTTGGGGGATCTCGGACTTGCCGTGGCGGCAGATCAAGGCGTTCGACATCGAGCCGATCCCGGAGCGGCCCGAGTACGAGCGGTTGAAGGTGTTTCTCGGCCGCGGCCGGACCAAGTGTTTTTCGCTGCCGGACGACCCGCGTCGCCGGGACGCGGTGGTGCGTCTGGTGGCGCGGAAGGTGGTTTGGGTTGAGAAGCACGAAACGCAAGAGCAACTTCGGACCAAGCCGCCGGCGCTGCCGCGCTGGTACACGCCGACCTGCGTCGTGGCGGGTATCGGGTGGGCCGTCTTCGCCGCCTGGCTGATCGACGCGGTCGCGGGGCCGCGGAAGATTTCGGGCGACACGGCAAAGCTTTTGGTCATGATCGCCGCCGTATTCCAGCCCGCGGCGTGGCTGGGGGTCGGGCTGGCCTGGGTGCCGCGGTACCGCGGGTCGGGCGACGCCCGGTTCGCCGTGTGGATCCTCTGCGTATTGATGGCCCTTTTCGTCGGACTCATCACGCTGATCGTGTTTCGATTCTGAGCGATGAGGGTTTACGGTCGTTTCCATGAAATCCATGAGGGAGACGGCCGCGATGCGTACCCTTTCGATGCTCGTTGCGGCGGAGCGCGGTTTGTCGTACAAGCGAGCCGAAGGCCGTCGAT
>JBCBSA010000343.1:0-3348 GCA_039819425.1 Planctomycetota bacterium | reverse complement strand
GAAAGATTCCGGGGGCGGGGGTGTGAGGTGACGGGTTTCGCGCGGGAGTTGGCGACGTTGTGGGGGGTGGGGGTGCCGGTGGTGGAGGCGATCGACACGATCGCGCGGTCGCGGCGGGGGCGGGGGCAGTCGGTGCCGCACACGCTGTCGGCGAAGCTGCGGGCCGGGCTGCCGCTGGCCGAGGCGATGCGCGACCCGGAGGTCGCGCGTCACTTCGATGAGCTGAGCGTGCAGCTGGTGGAAGTGGGCGAGCAGGCGGGGACGCTGGAAGAGACGCTGGACCGGTTGGCGGATTTCCGCGAACGGCGGGACGAGCTGCGCGGCAAGCTGGGCACGGCGTTGTTGTATCCGGGGTTCGTGACGGTGGTGGCGGTCGCGGTGAGCGTGTTCCTGATGACGAGCGTGGTGCCCAAGGTCCTCGAGCCGCTGCAGGCGCAGGGCCGTGAACTTCCGGGGGTGACGCGGGTGGTGCGGGCGGTGAGCGAGGTGTTGGTGGGTTACGGGTTGGTGATGGGGCTGGGCGTGTTGCTGTTGGGGGTGGGGGGGGGGTTGGTGCTGCGGGACGAGCGGGGGCGGGCGCGGTGGCACCGGCTGCAGCTGCGCCTCCCGGGGGTCGGCCCGGTGCTGCGGAAGCAGGCGATGGTGCAGATGGCGGTGGTGATGTCGACGCTGCAGCGAAGCGGGATCGACTTCGCGCGGGCCTGTGCGCTCACGGCCCGGAGCACGCCTCAGCGGACGATCCGCCGGGCGCTGGAGGAAGCGCGGGAGTCGGTGGTGAGCGGGAGCGACGTGGCGTCGGCGCTGCGGGCGACGGGCCAGTTCCCGTCGATCGTGGTGCAGGCGTTCGCGGTGGGCCAGCAGTCGGGGCAGCTGGAGAAGACGCTGGAGCGGGTGGCCAAGACCTACGAGGCGGACGTCCGCCGCGCGACGCAGCGTCTGACGGCGCTGCTCGAACCCGTGTTGATCGTGTTGATCGCGCTGCTGGTGGGCGCGATCGCGTTGGCGACGATGCTGCCGATCCTGGAGGCCAGCGATGTGTTTTAGTCTGATTCATCGAGGTTTCTGCCGCCCCGGGCTTTCCGGGTGCCCTCGTCTTTCCCGGGGGCGGGGGGGCTTCACGTTTATCGAGATCATGGTGGTGGTGGTGATCATCGGGCTGCTGGCGGGGGCGGTGGCGTTGCGGGTGACCGGCAACGTGGCGCAGGCGCGGCAGAACCGGGCCAAGAGCGACATCGCCACGATCGTCACGGCGATCGAGACGTACCGGCTCAACACGGCCCGTCTGCCGACCAACGCGCAGGGGCTGTCGGTGCTGCCGATCGACCGCGGCGTGGACCCGTGGGGCCGGGCGTACCAGTACAACGTGCCGGGCCCGGCGGGCGAGGAGTTCGAGGTGGTGAGCTACGGCGCCGACGGCCGGCCCGGCGGCGAGGACGAAGACGCCGACGTGGTGAGCTGGGACCTCGCGGTCGAGGCCCGGCCGTGAGGGGCACGCCGATGCCCCGCCCGAGGACGCGGCGGCGGGGCGGTGGGGGCGATTATGATGTCCACCGCCACGAGGCGTCTGACGGGGCGGCTTTGATGCGGTGCAACGGCGACCGACCCACGACACGGAGCGCAATCCGACGGTGAGCCCCGACACGGCCGACAACCCCAGCCCCGCCCATCCGGCACGCCGCGCCTGGCCGGGCGTGGTCGTCGGGCTGGTGTTGGGTGGCCTGGCCTGGTGGCTGCCGCTGAGCGGGACCGACGGCCGGACGCCGACCACCGACGGGGCCGCGGCCGTCGACGACGAGTCGGCGGTGGACCCGTCTTCGCTGCGGTGGGTCCGGCGTCCGCTGCGGGGCCCGTTGGTGAACGAGCCGGTCGAGGCCGACGCGCCGCCGCCGGGCGCGTACGAGGGCCAGGTCGAGTCCGCGGTGTCGGTAGAGGAATCGCCTTGGCCGCGTGTGACGCTGGTCGGCGTGTCGCGGCCGGACACGGCGTCGACGGACGGCGGCGCACCGCGGGCCGTGTTGGGTTTCTTCCGCGGGTCCGGCGGGCGTGTGAAGGTGTTGGGTGAGGGCGAGACGATCGACGGCGTGTTGGTCCGCGAGCTCCACGCCGACCACGCCGTTCTGGAGCGCGACGGCGAAACCCGGCAGATCGACCTCGTACCCCCACGCACGCCGGCTTCGTCGGATCGACGCCTTCCGCCCGACCCGTGGCCCGCCTCGGCGTTCGGTGCGCCTGACCGTGGCCGATCTTCAGCCCGGAGGGTGACGCGTGGCTGAACGCTGGGTCTTGTTCGTGACGCCCGCGGCGAACGGCCGCGGCTCGGCCGTGGGTTGGTCCGCCACGCTGTGGGACACCGCCACTCCGGGGTGGTCGGCGGTCGCGTTGCCTGCGGCCGAATCCGACGAAGAACTCGGGCCGTGGGGCGAGGCGGTGCGCGACGCGGTCGAAGGTGAGAGTGTGGTGGTCGCGCTCGGCCGGGGGTGCTGCATGTCGTCATCGGTGAGCGCCGCCGACCTGCCGCGGCGGGGGCGGCGGCAACTCTTGATGTACCGCATGGAAGACCGGCTGCCGCTGCCGATCGAGTCGGCGACGATCGGTTTCGTGGACCCGGCCGCGGGGCGGCAGACGCTGGGCGTGGCGATCGAGACCGCGTTGCTCAGCGGGATGTTCGGCGTGCTCCGCGAAGCCGGGGTGGGTGTCGCTGCGGTGACGCCGTGGGCGTTGCTGATCGCCGACGCGATCGGGGCGGCCGACCGAAAGATGGACGCCGACGTGTTGGCGGTCGCCTCGTCGCTCGACGGCGGAGACGACCGGTCGATCGATTGGCTCACACTCGATGCCGAGGGCAGACCGGTCGAATGGATTACGACGTCGGGCTCGCCGACGCCGCCAGAGCGCGAAGCGGCCCGGGGCACGGCGGCGACCAGCCGCTTCGCGACGCTGCTCGAGCGCAGGCGTGAAGCCCTCGGCCGGCCGGTCCGGGTCGTGGCGGTGGGCGACGCCGGACCGTTGGCGTTGCCGGCCGACTGTTCGGTGGCCCGTGTGGAGCAACCGATCCGAGACCTGATGCGACCGGCGTTGTCGGCGTCGGTCCGGGGCAAGGGGGTCGCGGCGGTGCGGCTGGACCGGCACGCCGAAGGCTGGGGGTTCGGCGGCGGGGTGGGTGCCGGTCGGCGTGGTGCGGGGGCTTGGGTTTCGAGCCCGGCGGTGGGCGTGGCGTTGGCGGCGGTGCTGCTCCTGGTCAGCGGCGGTCTGTGGCTGCGAGCGCAGCGCTACGACGCGGTGGCCGAGCGGGCGCGGGCGGCGCAGGTCGAGGCGTACCGCTCGGTGGTCGGCGACGCCGGCCCGGTG
>JBCBSA010000342.1:0-3356 GCA_039819425.1 Planctomycetota bacterium | reverse complement strand
CCCCCGGCTTGGGGTCCACCGACGCCAGCGCCCCCAGCCGGGGGCGATCGCGTTCCTGGCGGTGGTGCTGGTGACGATCGCGGCGGCGGAAGAATTGAACCCTAAGGTGTTCTGGACCCGGACGGAGGCGTATCGCAATGACGGATGACACATCACACAACCCCGGGCAAGCGGGCGACGGCCCGGGGCTCCCCACGGCCGAGCGCGTGAGCAAGCGGCGGCTGCCGCTGGGCTGGCTGCTGCCGATCCTGGGGCTGGCGCTGGTGGGCTACTTCGGGTACTGGGCGTACGCCGAGAACCTGCCCAACGCGACGCTGGAGGTGTCGGACGCGTCGGGGATCAAGGCGTTCCAGACGCCGGTGCGTTGCCGGGGCGTGGAGGTGGGGTCGGTCACGTCGGTCCGGCTCAACGCCGAGGGCGGCGGGGCGGTGATCCGCATGCGGCTGAACGAGTCGGCGATCCCGCTGGCCACGGCCGACTCGGACTGGTGGGTCGTTCGGCCGGAGCTGGGGCTGACCGACGTGAGCGGGATCGAGGCGCTGCTGGCGGGGCCGGCGATCGAGTTCCGGCCCGGGGACTCGGCGCCCGCGACGAAGTTCACGGCCCTCGACGGGCCGCCGGCCGACGCGGGGCTGGGCGACGGGTTACGGCTGCTCCTGAGCGCCGGCGACCGCGGCGCCGTCGAGCCGGGAACGCCCCTGCGCCACCGCGGCGTGCCGATCGGCCGGGTGGTCAACCTTCGCCTGCTCGAAGACGGCCGGGCGGTGGTCTTCACCGTCGAGGTCGACCGCCCCTTCGCCCACCTCGTCCGCGACAACTCGGTGTTCTGGCATTCCGAGACCTTCGACGCCACGGTCAGTCGCCTCGCCCTGGGCCTCGAAGGCTACAACTTCGAGGTCCCCCGCCTCAACCGCGCACTCGACATCAGCATCGACGTCGCCACCCCCAACAGCCCCGGCCAGGCCCCCGAGCCCGGCCGGGTGTACGAGCTGCGAGACGACCCGCCGCAGGGCGTCTCCGATTGGCGACCCGCACTCAGCCACGCGTCGTCCACGCGCCCCACGCCGTCGGACGCCGACGCGGACCGCGACCCGTCTTCAGAGCAACCCGACTCCACGCCGCCTCAAGGCCCCGTCGAGGGGCTGCTCCAACTGATCAACCCCTTCGATTGACCTGGCTCGCCGCGTCACCCGGCCGCGGGGATTGGGGGTGCCGTGGTCAAGCGCAGCGCCGGCCACCACCGATGGCGCTCGAGCGTGGCCGGCACGCGCTGCGCTCGCTTGACCACGGCGCCGAGGTCTTCGAACAAAGTATCCCGCTGCCCGAAACCGCGGCCTCACTCCGCCACCGCTTGCCCCAGCAGCCCGTCCAACGCCGGCGCCAACAGCTCCCGTCGCCACCCCGCCGCCACCCGCACCGGCGGCACCGGCTTGCCCGCCGCCTCGGCCCGCACCAACGCCGTGATCTCCCGCTTCGAGAACGCGATCGACGGCGCGATCGACTCGGCCTCGCACGCCGCCTGCGCCGCCGACCACGCCCCGTCCAGCCGCACTTGGGCCGCCTCGCTCAGCGGCTTGTACCCCCGCCGCCGCTTGGGCAGCGGACCCGCCAGCGCCTCGGCCGTCAACGCCACCAACGCCTCGGCGTAGTCCCGCTTCACCGGCCAGGGCATCCCCTTGAACCCCTTCACGTCCGCCACCTTCGACACCGGCCGCTTCGCCAGGTCCACCAACACCTGGTCCTCCAGCAGCGTCCGCATCGGCAGGTCCCGCACTTCAGCCTCCCGCGCCCGCCACAACAACAGCGCGTCGACCACCGCCTGCTCCTTGCGGTTCAGCGTGCCCGACCCTTTCGCCTTGAGCTTCATCTGCAGCGGGTCGGCCCGGTACGTCGCGGGGTCCGCGAACGGCTCGAACTCCGCCTCCGCCTTGGCCGTGTGCCCCAGCTCCTCCAGCAGCTCGCCGATCCTGGCCCGCAGCCAGAGCAGGTAACGCACGTCGTTCGCCGCGTAGCCCTTCTGCGTCGCCGACAACGGCCGACGGTCCCACTGGCTGAACTTGCTGCTCTTGCCCGTGTCCGCCCCGAGCAGTTGCGAACACAAGTTCGCCAGCGACATCGGGTACGGCTGGCCCACGAACGCCGCGGCGATCTGCGTGTCGAACACCGCCGCCGGCGGCCGCCCCGTCAGCCGCTGCACCGGTTCCAGGTCCTGCAGCCCCGCGTGCACCACCACCTCCACCCCCGGGTCCGCCAACAGGTCCCAGAACGGAAGCAATTCCATCCCCTCCGCCAGGCAATCGATCAGCGTGATCTTCCGGGGCGTCGACACCTGGATCACGCAGAACCGCGAGTAGAACGTCTCCTCCCCGATGAACTCGGTGTCGTACCCGAACCGCCCCGCGTCGCGCAGCTCCTCGATCAAACCCGCCAACCCCGCCGGTGTCTCGACCGTCGCGATCTCCCCCTCCGGCACCAACTCGTGCGACACCACGTCCGGCAGCGGCGCCTGGTCGGCGTGCGCCTCGGCGTCCGCCCGCCGCCGGTGCGGGCTGCGGTAGTTCGGCCACTCGCCGTTCCGCTTCGACTTGTTCGGTTTGCTCGCTTCGGCCATCCAGCCGTTCCATCGACCGCGGCCCACCCCCGACCATGAATCGTCAAATCTCGGTCACTTCTGCTGACAGACGACACCATACCCCATCCCCCGCCCGAGCGCCCGCCCCCCGAAGCCGAAGGCTGCGGAGCGCCGCGACAAAGCCCCGGAATCCCCCCGGAACCCCCCCGGAATCACTTCCCCTCAACCCCCTCGAGGTCCGCCTCCCGCCTAAACTCCGCCCATGTCCACCACCGCCTCCCCCCAAACTCAAACCCTCCGCATCGGCCACTCCCCCGACCCCGACGACGCCTTCATGTGGTACCCCCTGGCCAACTTCACGGCCCCCGACGGCACCGCCCTCACCCCCAAGATCGACACCCGCGGCTACGACTTCGTCCACGTCCTCGAAGACATCCAGTCTCTCAACGAGCGCAGCGAGAAAGGCGAACTCGAGATCACCGCCTTCTCCATCCACCAATACCCCCACGTCGCCGACCGCTACGCCATGACCGCCTGCGGCAGCTCCATGGGCGACAACTACGGCCCCATGATCGTCGCCGCCCCCGGAAAGTTCGGCGGCCCCACAGACCTCAAGGGCGCGAAGTTGGCGATCCCGGGAGAACGCACCACCGCCTGGCT
The DNA here is from genome assembly GCA_039819425.1 of Planctomycetota bacterium. Classification (GTDB taxonomy): domain Bacteria; phylum Planctomycetota; class Phycisphaerae; order Phycisphaerales; family Phycisphaeraceae; genus Algisphaera. Next base: position 124 of record JBCBSA010000342.1, on the reverse strand, counting down.
CTCCTGCCAGCTCATGCTCGCCGAGCACGGCCTCACTAAAAACGACGTCGACTACCAAAACGTCATGTTCGACGAAATCCTCGACAAGGTGCAAAGCGGCGAGTTCGACGCCGGCCTCATCATC
>JBCBSA010000341.1:0-3360 GCA_039819425.1 Planctomycetota bacterium | reverse complement strand
TTTTTTTTCGGTTGTGGGGCGGCCGCGCCGGCTCCCCCCCCGGCCCCCCCCCCCCCCACAAAAAAAAAACCCCCCCCCCCCCCCCCCCCCCGCGGGGGCGGCCCCCCCCCCCCCCCCCGGATCGCCCCCCCCGGGAAGTCCCCCCGGAAGTCCCCCCGGAAGTCCCCCCGGAAGTTTCCCCCTCTCGACCGCCATCCGCAGCAAACCCGCCCGCTGCGCAAACCACCCTCCCCCCCGACGCCGACCCCGATCGCGTCTGGCGGGCCGTGCTCGACGCCGTGGGCTCGTCGAACGCCGCGGCGTGGATGGACCATTTCCGACTGACCGCGATCGACCGCGACGCTCAGCCCGCCGTCGCCCACCTCGCCCCGACCATCACCTTCGCCGGCGGCGTGAAGAACGTCGCCACCGGTCCCCGGCTTCAACGCGTCGCCGACACGCTGACCCAACTGCTCGGCACGCCCTGCCGGGTCGAGGTCGCCGACCGTCCGGCCACCGCCACCCACGAAACACACCCGGATTCTGCAGACGCCTCCGCGCAGAGCCGTACGGTTGATCGCCGCGACGCGTTGGACCTGCCCCTGGTGCGCGACGTATTCGACGTTTTTCCTGACGCCACGCTCCTCGACGCCCGGCGGGAAGAAACCGACGACGACTAACATGTCGTTCGACACGATACGACAATGAAGGGATAACCCATGTTCGACCAAATGAAACAACTCAAGCAGCTCGCCGGGATGCTCGGCAACGCCGGCGAACTCAAGGCCAAGTTCGAGGCGGTCCAGGCCGACCTCGAACAGAAGGTCGTCGAAGCCGACGCCGGCGCGGGCGCGGTCCGCGTCACCGTCAACGGCAAGCTCCAGGTCGTCGGCGTCACGCTCGACCCGGCGATGGTCGCCGCGCTCGTCGGCACCGGCGACGACGCCGACCGCGGCATGGTCGAAGAGCTCATCGCCTCGGCGACCAACGCCGCGCTGACCCAGGCCCAGGAGATGGTCCGCGACGAGATGATGTCGATCACCGGCGGGCTGGACATGCAGGGGCTGCCGGGCCTCGACAAGCTGATGGGCGGCTAATTGGCCTTGGCTCACCGCTCATGACGATCGCCCGTGACCTCGAGACCTACGGCCCCGACACCGACGCCACGCTGCCGCTCGACGAAGCCCGGGCGTATGCCCGTCGGGTGACGCGGGAGCACGGCGAAAACTTCTCGGTGGTCTCTCGGTTGCTGCCGCGGGAGCTGCGCGAAGATTTCTGTGGCGTGTACGCCGTCTGCCGGTGGGCCGACGACCTGGGTGATGCGTTCCACGACGAGAGCGATCCCATACGTGGGGCGGAGCTGCTGCGTTGGTGGCGGGACGAGTTGGACCGGTGTTACGCGGGTGAGCCGCGGCACCCGGTGTACGTCGCGCTCGAACCGGTGATCGGGAAGCACGAGTTGCCGCGGCGGCCGTTCGACGACCTGATCGACGCGTTCACGCAGGACCAGGCCGTGCGGCGCTACGGCACGTGGGCGTCGCTCCTCGACTACTGCACCCGCAGCGCCGACCCGGTCGGCCGGCTGGTCCTCACGATGTTCGGCGTCCGCGACGACGAGAGCTTCCGGCTGTCCGACGCGACGTGCACGGCGTTGCAGCTCACCAACTTCTGGCAGGACGTGCGGCGGGACATCCTGGAACGCGAACGGGTGTACCTGCCGGCCGAGGTCGCCGCGGCGCACGGGCTGGACGTCGAGACGCTGGTGCGGATGACGAAGCTGGACGAGGCGGCGCGGTGCGACGCGTGTCGTCCGGGGCAGGCGGTGGCGGGGCGGGAGCTGTTGCCGGCGTATCGGGCGACGGTGCGGGAGCTGGTCGGACGGACGTGGCCGATGTTTGCCGAGGGGCGGGGGCTTTGGCCGCGGGTCGGGCCGCGGTTCCGGGGGCAGCTGGAGCTGTTCACGCGGGGCGGTGAGGCGGTGCTGCGGCGGATCGAGCGGCGGGGGTGCGACACCTGGACCCGGCGGCCGCGGCTGGGGAAGTGGACCAAGTTGGCGTTGGTGGCACGCGTAATGGCGGGACGGGTGACGGGGCGCTAGCAACGCACCGTGTAGCCCCTAAACTGCGCGGTCCGATGTCGGTGCCTTCCCCCGAAGTCGAAGCGTCGTATGCGTACTGCCGCCGGGTCGCCCGGCGGGCGGCGGGGAATTTTTACCGCGGCATGCGGCTGACGCCCGAGCCGAAGCGGTCGGCGTTGTTTGCGGTGTACGCCTGGATGCGGGCGGCGGACGATACGGTCGACAACCCCCCGGAAAGCGGCCCGGAAACCGTTCCGGGGGCGGCGTGTCGACTCGACGCCTTCGCCGAGGCGACGGACCGGGCGATCGACCCGGCGGCGGCGCTGCCCGACGGCGAGCTGTGGCCGGCGGTGCGGGACACGGTGACGCGGTACGCGATCCCGCGGGAGTACCTGGGCGAGATGCTGGCCGGGCAGCGGGGGGACCTGGGCGGCGTAGCGATGAAAGACTTCGGCGAGTTGTACACCTACTGCTATCGGGTGGCGTCGGTGGTGGGGCTGACGTGCGTGAAGGTCTGGGGCGACGACGGCGACCCGTCGGTGGCGAAGCTGGCGGAGTACCGCGGCGTGGCGCTGCAGCTGACGAACGTGCTGCGCGACGTGGCGGAGGACGCGCGGCGGGGCCGGGTGTACCTGCCGGCGGACGAATTAACGCGTTTCGGTCTGCCCCCGGAAGCCTTGCGGGGTGATGCGGATGAGCAGGCGTTTGTCCGATTGATGCGGTTCCAACTCGAGCGGGCACGGAGCTATTACGAGATGTCGGCGACGCTGGAGCGTCACCTCATGCCCGACTGTCGGGCGACGAGTTGGGCGATCATGCGGACGTACCGGGTGCTGCTCGAGCGGATCGCCGAGCGGCCGGCGCGGGTTTTGGGCGGGCGGGTGAGCCTGCCGCTGACGCGGAAGCTGGCGGTGGTGGCGGGGGCGGTGGCGAAGCGGAATTTTTAAGGGGTGGGGCTGGGCCGAACGTCGTGGGAAGTGATCGATTGAGCAATCAAGAGCCATCAACCACGCATCCGGGATCGGCGGTGGTCCTCGGCGGCGGGGTCGCGGGGATCGCGGCGGCGGTGCGGCTGGCGCGGGCGGGGGTGCGGGTGACGCTGGTGGAGATGCGCAGCCGGCTGGGGGGGCGGGCGACGAGCTGGGAAGACCCGGTGACGGGGCGGCTGCTGGACAACTGTCAGCACGTGGTGCTGCGGTGCTGTTCGGCGATTTTGGAGCTGTACGAGATGTTGGGCGTGGCGGACCGGGTGTCGTGGCACAAACGTGAACCGCCGGTGCCACGACACCCGGTCCGCCACGCCC
>JBCBSA010000340.1:0-3383 GCA_039819425.1 Planctomycetota bacterium | reverse complement strand
AAGACATCCGCCGGGCCTGCGGCGACCTGGTCGCCCACGTCAGCATCGAGCCCGAACGCCCCGTCGACGGCCGCGAAGAGTCTCAGTTCTTCACCGACCTCCAGCAGGCCATCGACCGCGAGACCGCCTGCGACATCGTCTACCAGCCGCCGATCGACCGCGAACCAATCGCCTGCCGCCTCCGGCCCTACGCCATGCACCTGGCCAACAACGCCTGGTACGTCCTGGGCGTCACCGACCACCCCGACCACGCCGGCGAGGTCCGCGTCTTCAAGCTCGTCCGCCTGCAAGAAGTCACGCCCACCGAGGTCCGCTTCACCCGCCCGCCGGGCTTCCGCGTCTCCGACAAGCTCGGCCTCGCCTGGCGGCTCAACCCCGAGGGCAAGGAGCACGACGTCGCCGTCGAGTTCGCCCCGATGGTCGCCACCAACGTCGCCGAGGTCCGCTGGCACGAGACCCAGCGCGTCGAGTGGCTCAAAACCGGGGGCGGTTCCGGGAGCGGTTCCGGGGGGTGTCGGCTGCACTTCCGCGTCGATGGGTTGAAGGAGATCGCTTGGTGGGTCTGCGGATACGCCGACCAGGCCCGCGTGGTGAAGCCCGCGGCCCTGCGCCGCATGGTCGCCGCCATGCACCGCGACGCCGCCGAGCGCAACGCCGACTGACCCCCGGGAGAAGGGGGCGTTAGCCGCGGGGCTCGACCCGGCGTCGCCGCTCGAACGCACCCGGCAGCCCGTCCGCCAACTCCATCGCCAACATCCCCGACCGCCCGTGCACCGCCGCCCAGGCGTCGGCCGCGTCGCCGTGCAGATACACCGCCAAGACCGCCGCCTCGAACGCGTCCATCCCTTGGGCCAACAGCGACGCGACCACCCCGGTCAACACGTCGCCGCTGCCCGCGGTCGCCAGCGCCGGGTTACCGGTGGCGTTGCGGTACGCCCGCTCGCCGTCGCTGACGATCGTGTGTCGGCCCTTGAGCACCACCACCGCATCGGTCGCCCGCGCCAACGCCGCCGCGGCGCCGGGCCGGGCATCGGGGTCGGTCGGATCGCCGTCAACCTCATACGCCTCGGCCAACCGCCGGAACTCACCCGGGTGCGGCGTCAGCACCCACGGCCGATCCGCCGGCCGAACCGTCCCGCACTCGGGCAACGCGTTGAGCCCGTCGGCGTCGACCACCAACGGGTTCTCCCAATCGAGAAACGCGTTAACGAAGCCCGGCACCTTCCGACCCCGCCCCAACCCCGGGCCGATCGCCAGCACCGTCCGGCCGTCGCCGCGGAGTTCCGCCACGTCGTCGAACGTCAGACCCGTCGCGCTCGGCTGCAACGCCAACACCGCCGGCAACACTTTCGGGGGAGCGACGATCTTCGCCAAGCCCGCCCCGCCACGCAGCGCCGCCGTCGCCGTCAGCGCCGCGGCCCCCGGCATCGTCGCGTTGCCGCCGACCACCGCCACCGTGCCGAACGTTCCCTTGTGCCCGTCGTCGGGCCGGTCCGGGCACGCCGGCAACGCCTCGACCCACGTCAGCTCAACCACTTTGGGTCTCCGCCGCCCGCATCGCCACCCGGTTGATCTGGCACGCCGCGTATCCCGCCCCGAACCCGTTGTCGATGTTCACCACCGTCACCCCCGACGCGCACGAGTTCAACATCCCGAGCAACGCCGACAGCCCGCCAAAACTCGCCCCGTACCCCACGCTCGTCGGCACCGCGATCACCGGCACATCCACCAACCCCCCCACCACGCTCGGCAGCGCCCCCTCCATCCCCGCCACCACCACCACGCAGTTCCCCGCCGCCAGCTCGTCCCGCCGCTCCATAACCCGGTGGATCCCCGCCACCCCCACGTCCCGGATCGGACGGACCGCGTGCCCCAGCGCCCGGCACGTCATCTCCGCCTCCTCCGCCACCGCCAGATCGCTCGTCCCCGCCGTCACGATGGGAATGGGTCGGGTTGCCGTCAATGCTTCCGGGGGCGGCCCGATCATGAGCGTGCCGCTGCGCTCCCCGACCTCGATCGGCCGCTCCCCGCCGAACGCCTGCCGGACCGCACCCACCTGCTCGGCCGACGCCCGCGTCGCCAGCACGCACCGCTGCCCCGCGTCCAACAACTCCCCCGCGATCGCCGCGACTTCCCGCGGCAGTTTCCCCGCCGCGAAGATCACCTCGCCGTGCCCGCAGCGCTCCGCCCGCGCGTGGTCCACGGTCGCGAAACCCGCGGTTTTCGTTGTGTCCACCCCACGCGGCACATTTTCTGAAAGCGGTGTCAAAACAATGGCACTCCTGAACCTAGGTCTGGCCTTTCAGATCCCGTACATTGCCGATGGTTGAGCCCTTCCGGTGAGCCCGAACGATTCTTCCCCACGCCCGCCGGCTTTCCGGGACGGCACGCGTGGTTTTTTTCCCTCATCATCCTAGCGGCGACACCACGCGTCGCCGCCTGGCTTCGATCTGCTCCGCCAACGCCACCCGCGTGGGTTCGGGATAGAGCAGGAACGGCCAGTCCCGCTTCCCCGCCACCGCGGCGTTGGCCACCCCCACCCGGGCCCGCTCGACCGCCCGGTCCGCCTCCGCGATCGCGTCGGGGTGGGCCTCGGCCAGTTCGCGGTTGATCTCGTGGATGAGCCGAAACGACGCCCCCCGCCGCCGCCGGTCGCGGTCGTCGTGCATGTGGTCCAAGAGCTCACGCTTGGCCCGCGTCCGCTCGTCGTTCAGCCCTAGCTCGCGGTCCAGGTTGTGCGACAGGTGGTGCGCCCTCCACACCGCCCGCTCCACGTCCGCCCGGCCCGCCACCGGCAGCCCGTCGAAGTCCAGGCGCACGTCCGCCGTCGCCGTCGCCATCGGGGCCAGCGCCTCGCCGCGCCATTCGCCCCACCACCGCTCGGTGATCCGGTCGTAAGCGCCCCCGCCCGTGCCGTGCACGAACAGCCCGCACCGGTCGGGCCGACGCAACAGCGCCGTCATCAAAAGCGCCCGCGGTGCCAGCGTGACCCCTCCCCCAGCGCCCAACGGTTCCCCGTCTTCGGTCACGAACATCGGCGTCGAGTCCGCCACGTCCACGTACACCCGCCGCCGCGGCCGCATCCAGCCCATCGCCCACAACGGCGTTTCTACCCGGTCCGGCTCGACACTCAGCCGCGTCACCCCCGCACCCGGAAACGCCCGCACCGCGTCGTTGTAAAGCCGGGCGCAACGCGGCGCATCGTGCAGCAGCCGATCCAACACCTCCGCCTCGTCCCGCAGCAGTTCACTCGCAAACCTCGAAGGCGTTGCATTGGCATAACCCGGAGCCAACCGACGCAGCACCGTGTCCATCTGGTACGCCAAGAAAGGCGACTCACGATCGGTATGCCGGAACGCCCCGATCAGCCGTTCCCGGTCGAT
>JBCBSA010000339.1:0-3387 GCA_039819425.1 Planctomycetota bacterium | reverse complement strand
CAAGATCGCCGTCGCGCGCACCGGGCTGATGATTTCTGAGGGGCGCTTTTGCGACGACCCGTCCCGCGCGACGACGCGGGGCGGATGATCGATCGTGTGCTCACGCCCGAGGCGCTCGCCGACCACCGCGGGCTGCTGGGGCACCACCACGTCTCGGCCGCGAAGCACGACCCGGGGCCCGCTTTCGATTGGGAAACGGTGCTGCGGGCATCCCGACGCTAATTCAGGTTCACCACCTCGTCCGGCTTCAGCGAGGTCCGCAGCAGATCGAAGTCGAACCACTTGCGTCGAATGTTCTGGTCGTCGCCGCTGGCCCGCACCAGCGTGACCGTCATCCGCGACTCGTCGCCCTGCGGGTAGAGCTCGGCTTTTTTCGGCAGAACCGCCGTCGTAACGGGATCTACGCGGTCGTCGGGCGTCGCGGCGACCGACAACTCGCCGGTGAGCACGCTGGTGAGCACACTCTGGCCCAGCCCGTCGGTCAGGTCGATGCGTACCGGCCTGGCGGTCACGGGGTCCAACGTGAGGCGGAGGTTGAGGCCGGGCGGTTCGACGACGAGGTAGCCATCGATCGCCTCGACCGCCGGCGGCGGCGGGGTCCGCGTCGGGTCCACCGGTACCAGCCCGATCAGGTACGGCACCGCCTCGGGCTGCACCGGCAACGGCAGCGGCTGCGACAACGGCCGGCCGTACGCGCCGTAGTACGCCACGCCGTCGCCCAACCGGTCGAACAGCCAGAACCCCCGCACGTCCGACCCGGCCCAGAGCTTGATGTCGCCCAGCACCTCGACCGTCCACGCCGTGTTGAGCGGCCGCTCGAAGATCAGCCGGCCGTCGCCCGACTCCCGCCGCGCCCGGCCGCGCTCGTCGCGCCAGCGCAGCTCCACCTTCGTCCGCGCCCACAACCGATCGAGCGCCCCGGCGTTCTCGTTGTACCGCCCGATCAACTCGACGTAGGTCGGCAGCTCGTCGGGCAACTCGGCCTGCGGCGGATCGGGCGTGAGGTTTTCCGGCACGATCGGGTCGTGAACACAGGCCGAGACCAGGATCGAGAGCAGGACGACCAAGGCAGGTTTAGCCACAGATAAACACAGATGCACAGGGATGAACCGTCGGAGAGGAAGCCGCGGCGCTTGCCTGGGAAATCTGTGTTCATCTGTGTTCATCTGTGGCTAAACCTGCCTTGCCGTATTTACTACAGCTCGGCTTCGAGGATTTCGCCGAGCTGCGAGGTGACCTGTTCGATCTGGGACTCGTCGAGCCGAGGGTCGAGGACACGGAGGGTTTCGTCTTCGTTCCATTTGCCGAAGTGGCCCTTGCTCGGGTCGAGCTTGGGGGTGAACAGCCAGAACTCCTGGACCGGGCCGTCACCATCCGGGTTGTCACGCGAGTCCGTGCCATCGAAACGCAGCAGCTTCTTCCGCATCAGGATCAAGGCGACGACGTAGCGGAAGGCGAGACGCTGCGGTTCGGTGGCGTCTTCGAGGCGTCGCAGGAGGTTCAGTAATACCGCGTCGTCGACGAAGGTTTTTTTCTTGGCGTTCGGTTCGGGGACGGTGGTCTTCCAGAAGCTAAAGAGGTGCGGTGGACGGAACCCCCCTTCCCAGGCGTCGGCGGAGACGTCGATCCGTTTCATGCCCAGTTGGTCGCCGGCTTCGCGCTCGTCGGCGGGGACGTCGACGAGGGCGGAGTAGCACGGGTTGCCGGGCTCGAGCGTGTCGCCGGTGGCTTGGCAGACGCCGGAGGTCTTCTGGACGTCGTAGTTGGGGGAGCTGAACTGGGACATGGGTTTTACCGCCAAGGACGCCAAGAGCGCCAAGGAAGGCAACAAACACTACGAATATTCGGGGATTGAGGTTGGCTTGATTTTGCGATGCTTGTCTTACGCTTTGATGATTAACCCGGCAGCCCCGTTTCGGTCAGGTAGCCTTCCTTGGCGGTCTTGGCGGTTAATTCCCGACCCCGAGTTGGCTTGCGGCGGCGGCGACGGTCTGGTCGATGAGGGTGGCGATGGTCATCGGGCCCACACCGCCCGGGACCGGGGTGATCATCGAGGCGTGTTTCTTGGCGGCGTCGAACTCGACGTCGCCGACGTTGCCGGGGTTGTAGCCGGCGTCCATGACGACGGCGCCGGGCTTGATCCAGTCGCCGCGGACGAACTCGGGCTTGCCGACGGCGGCGACGACGAGGTCGGCCTGCTTCACGTGGTCGGCGAGGTCCTGGGTGCGGCTGTGGCAGATGGTGACGGTGGCGTTGCGGGCCAGGAGCAGGCCGGCCATGGGCTTGCCGAGGATGGCGCTGCGGCCGATGACGACGGCGTGCTTGCCTTCGAGGGGGACGTCGTAAGCGTCGAGGAGGCGGATGATCCCGCCGGGGGTACACGAATCGAAGCGGGGTTCCGCCTCGTTAAACCACATGCGGGCGAAGCTGCCGTAGGTGACGCCGTCGACGTCCTTGGCGACGGGAATGGCCTCGAAGGCGGCTCGCTCATCAACGTGGGCGGGGGCGGGGTGCTGGAGGAGGATGCCGTGGACGGCGGGATCGGCGGCGAGCTCGGTGACGGCGGCGACGACGTCGTCGGTGGTGCTGGACTCGGGGAGTTCGAGCTTGCGGGAGGCCATGCCGATGCCTTCGCAGCGGCGGCGTTTCATCTGGGTGTAGGTGACCGAGGCGGGGTCGGCCCCGACGAGGACGGTGGCGAGACAGGGCGTGACGCCGGTCTTGGCCTTGAGGTGTTCGACCCGGGTCTGGGCGGCGGCGAGGGTTTCGCCGGCCACGCGTTTGCCATCCATGAGCGTCGCGGTCATTGGCTCAATATAGACGATGGGCCTACCGTAGGCGGATGCGAGCGATCATCCTGTCGATCGGCGACGAGTTGGCCTTGGGCCAGACGGTGGACACGAACACGGCGTGGATCGCGGCGCGGCTGGCGGAGCGGGGGGTGCCGACGCTGCTGCACGAGACGGTGAGCGACGACCGGGGGCTGATCACCGCGTCGCTGGCGTGGGCGGCGACAAAGGCGGAGTTGGTGATCGTTTCCGGGGGGCTGGGGCCGACGGAGGACGACCTGACCCGGCAGGCGCTGGCGGACGCGATGGGGGTCGAACTGGTCGAGGACGCCGGGGCGATGCGGACGCTGGAAGACTTCTTCCGGGGGCGGGGGTACACGATGGCGGAACGGAACCGAGTGCAGGCGACGCACCCGGTCGGCTCAACGATGATCCCGAACCATAACGGCACGGCCCCCGGCATTTGCGCACGGCTGGGCGAGGCCGAGGTGTTCGTGGTTCCGGGGGTGCCAAGGGAGATGCGGGGGATGGTCGAGCGATCGGTGATCCCGGCGATCGAGCCGCGGCTCGCGGCGGCGGGTCAGGGCGTGATCCTGAC
>JBCBSA010000338.1:0-3388 GCA_039819425.1 Planctomycetota bacterium | reverse complement strand
GGGGTCGATCGGCTGCAGGTACGAGAGGTGGCAACTCCCCAGCTCGATGCCGGCGAGGTGCTGATCGCGGTCGAGTACGCCGACGTCGCCGTGTGGGACCCGGAGGAACGCGAGGGGGAGTTGGCCGCGATGGCCGAACAGATCTACGGGCAGCCGCCGGGCTTCCCGCTGGTGCTCGGCAGCGACGGGGCCGGACGGATCGTCGCGGTGGGCGAAGGGGTCGACGCATCGCGGATCGGTCAGCGGGTCTACGCCGGCGTCTTCCTCAGCCCCAAAGGCGGGTTCTACGCCGAGTACACGGCGGTCCCCGCGTCGTCGGCCGCCGCGATCCCCAGCGGGCTGTCGTCCCGGGAGGCCTCGTCGCTCGGCGGCGACGCGGTGACCGCGCTGTGCGGACTCGACAACACGCTGAAGCTGCGCGACGGCGAGACGGTGTTGATCTTCGGAGCCGGCGGCGGGATCGGACACGCCGCGTTACAGCTCGCCAAACGGATGGGAGCCCGTGTCTTGGCGATCGCCTCGGGGCCTGACGGCGTCGAGTTGGCCCAACGACTCGGGGCGGACCACGCGATCGACGGCCGCCGGGACGACATCGCTGAGGCCGCGAAGGCTTTCGCCCCTACGGGGATCGACGCCGCCCTGCTCACCGCCGGCGGCGAAGCGGCCCGGCAGAGCTTGGGTACCCTGCGTGCCGGCGGCCGCGCCGCCTACCCCACCGGCATCGAGCCGGTGCCCGAAGCCCCCGAAAATACGGCCCTGCACCAATTCGACGGCAACGGCACGCCGGACGTGACGGACCGACTCAACCAATTGATCGAAGCCGAGTCCGATGTCCCTTTCCATGTCGAGATCGCCCGCAGCTTCCCGATGGATGAGGTCGCCCATGCACACCGGATGCTCGATCAGCATTACCTGGGCAAGCTGGCGCTGCAGGTATCGTCCAACGCGTAACGCATATGCGGACCCTTCCGCTTGCCGACCCGATTGGCGACAGGCAACACGACGCCTCCGATTCGATAAGACGCAGCTTAGCCGCCCAAGGCGTAGCCCCCCGAGGCTTCCAGCGTCACCCCGGTGATGAATTTCGCGTCCGGGCCGGCAAAAAACGAAGCCACCCCCGCGATGTCGTCGGGCAATCCCGTGCGTCGCAGCGCCGTCCGATCCGCAGCCGCGGCGGGCACCTCGGGGTTCTCCCGCCAGAACGCACGGTTCAGGTCGGTCTCGATCCACCCGGGAGCGATCGCGTTGACCGTGATCCCGCGGGGACCCAGTTCCTTGGCCGCGGCGCGGGTCAGCGTCTCCAGGGCGGCCTTCGACATGGAGTACGCCACGAAGTCTTGTTCCGCCAACCGGGCGGCTGTGGACGAGATCACGATCACGCGGCCGTGGTCGCGCAGCTTCGGAGCGACCTGCTGGATCAAAAAAAACGTCCCCCGGGTATTAATCTTGAGGACGTGATCGAAGTCCCGCGGCGAGGTGCTGTGCAGGTCACCCTGAGCGAACGTCCCGGCGTTATTGACCAACACATCCAGGAACGGCCGGTCGCCCTCCGCCCACGTCGAGGCAAGCTCTTCAACGATCCTGGACAGGTCTTGCGGCTCGCCGAGGTCGCCGCCGACGACAAAACCCCGGCCCCCGTTCGCGACGATCTCCGCCGCCACCTCCTCGGCAGCCTCCCGGTCACGGCCGTAATGGACCGCGATCTCGAAGCCATCGGAAGCAAGCCGAAGCGCGATCTCGCGTCCGATCCCTCGGCTCGCGCCGGTAATCAAGGCGTGTCCGGCGGTGCGCGGTTCTGCCAAAGCAACGCTCTCCTGTAACAACCAAGACAGGTATCGAAATTTCTCGAGATAACCGACGAGCGGTTAAACCATATTCTTATAAACCCAGCAAGCGTTCGACGAAGTTGATGTCGACATCCGACTTGCGGAAGTTGCCGTTCTTCAAGAGGCGGATGTGCAGGGGGATCGTCGTCTTGGTCGGGGCGATGTGGAACTCGCCGAGCGCCGCGAGGAGGGTGTTCATCGCGGTCTCGCGGTCCTTGCGGTGGACGATGAGCTTGCCGATCATCGAGTCGTAGTTGGGCGGGATGCGGTAGCCCGAGTGGCAGTGGGTGTCGAGGCGGACGCCGAAGCCGCCGGCGGGGAAGAACTCTTCGACCAGGCCGGCGGACGGGGCGAAGTTGCGGTCGGGGTCCTCGGCGTTGAGGCGGACCTCGATGGCGTGGCCGTTGACCTTGATGTCGCGCTGCCGAAACGAAAGCGGCTCGCCGGCGGCGACCTGGATGGTGGCCTTGACGATATCGACGCCGGTGATCATCTCGGTGACGGGGTGCTCGACCTGGACGCGGGTGTTGACCTCCATCAGGTAGAAGTTCTTCTTGGAGTCCATGAGGAACTCGACGGTGCCGGCGGTGTAGTAGCCGGCGGCCTTGGCGAGGCGGGCGGCGGACTTGCAGAGCGACTCGGCCTCGCTGCGCGACAGCACGGGGCAGGGCGCCTCTTCGATGAGTTTCTGCTTGCGCCGCTGCATGGTGCAGTCGCGTTCGTAGAGGTGGCAGACGTTGCCCTGTTTGTCGCCGATGACCTGGACCTCGACGTGGCGGGCGTTCTCGATGAATTTTTCGAGGTAGACCGTGCCGTTGCCGAAGGCGTTCTCGGCCTCGGCCTTGGCGGCCTTGAGGTTGGTGCGGAGCGAGCCGTCGTTGTGGGCGACGCGCATGCCGCGGCCGCCGCCGCCCGCCGAGGCCTTGATCATCACCGGGTAACCGATGTCCTTGGCGAGCTTGAGCGCGTCGGCCTCGGACTCGACCGCGCCCTTCGAGCCGGGCGAGGTCGGGACCTTCTGCTTGATGGCCAGCTGCTTGCAGGCGACCTTGTCGCCGAGGGTCTGCATCGCTTCGACGGAGGGGCCGATGAACTCGATGTTGCAGGAGCGGCAGACCTCGGCGAAGTGGGAGTTCTCGGCGAGGAAGCCGTAGCCGGGGTGGATCGCATCGACGTTGGCGATCTCGGCGGCGGCGATGATACGGGGGATGTTGAGGTACGACTCGGCCGGGGCCGGCGGGCCGATGCACACCGCCTGGTCGGCGATCTTGACGTGCTTCGACTCGGCGTCGGCGGTGGAATAGACGGCGACGGCCTCGACGCCCAGCTCGTGGGCGGCGCGGATGATGCGGACGGCGATCTCGCCACGGTTCGCGATGAGGATGCGAGAGAACATGGAACGGTTTCGGGGGGCCGCGGCGGGAGGCGACGCGGTCTGGAGTGGGGCGCGACCGACGGTCGCGGCTTTATGAATTATGGCTTGATCTTGAACAGCGGTTGGCCGAACTCGACAGCGGCGCCGGGCTCGACGAGGACCTCGACCACCGTGCCGGAGGCCTCGG
>JBCBSA010000337.1:0-3394 GCA_039819425.1 Planctomycetota bacterium | reverse complement strand
GACTATTCAGCGTGAATCGATAAGCCCGGTCCATCGCCGCCGCCGACTTCACCCGCTCCGCCAACCCCTCGTCCCACGCCATCCCCACACGCAATCCCAGCTCGTCGATGAGACGGTCGTCCATCGTCGCCGCGACCCGCTCGTCGTCGATGGGCAGGAGGCCCAGCGCGAAGATCGCGAACATCGACGCGTCGATGTTCTCGTCGGGCTCGTAGTCGACGGGGACGGGGTCGGCGGCGGCCTCGGCGTCGTCGGCGTCGGCGGGATCGACCAGGCCGTGGGCCGTGTCGTAGTCGGGGTGGCCCGTGGGCTGAGGGGTGCGGCCGGCGAAGACGTCGTCCATGTGGCGGGCCAGGCGGTCTTGATCCGTCGGGGTGATGCGTCGGAGGAACCGGCCGTGCTCGGCGCTCCACATGTACCGACAGAACGCGTCGCGCACCTCCTCGGCGGCCAGCGCGTATTTCCGGGCCCGCTCGGTGTCGCCGAAGCACACGGCGAACTGCCAGGCGCTGCGCAGCCCGCCGTACACCGTCGCGACCGTGAAGGCGTGCACCCCGTAGCGCTCTTCCCACAGGTCCCAGCTGGGCAGGGGCAGCTTCGAGTCGGGGTCGCGGAACTGGACCAGGAAATCGGCGGCCGGCCGGACGAGGTCGACCCACAACGGCCGGGTGAACTCGATGTCGCGGTAGCGGACGTAGTGCCGCCACGCCGCCCAGATCACCAGCGCCGTCTCGTCTTCCTGGATCGGCAGCTGCGGCCGGCCCTTGGCGTCGACCCAGGGGTGCCACGAGCTCGCCGGCGAGCCGTCGGGGTTGTACTTGTGCAGGAACATCCCCCGATGCGACAGCACGTCGGTGCAGAAGCGGTAGAACTGCCGCGACACGTCGGGGAACCCCGCCGCGTCCATCGCGTCGGCGACGAACGCCCCGTCCCTGGGCCAGAGGTAGCTGTAGGTGTCCCGGCTGAACTGCATGATGTCCGAGTCGTTGGCCGCGATGATCGCTCCGCCGTTGTCGATCTGGGTGCGCACCAGGAGCATCGACCGCTTGAACAGGTCGGTCACCCGCTCGGACAGCCCGGTCTGTTCGGGCGTGCCGAAGTCGGTCCGCGACGCGGCGAGCCAGAGCTTCCAGTACGCCGTGGTCCGGTCGATCGACCCCTGCGGCCCCTCGCGGTGGAGGAACTTGTGGATCGTCTCCATGTCGCCGTAGCTGAACCCCGCCCCGACCACGAGATACACCACCCGCATCCCCCCCGCCGGCAGCGTCACCCGCGTCATGATCGTCGAGTCGACCGCGCCCTGGGCGACCGGGTTGTTGCCCAGCCGGCCGTCCTCGGCGTCGCGCCACGTGCCTTCGGCCCCGCCGAACCCGGCCGTGCCGCAGGCGTACTCGTCGGTCTGCTGCTCGCCCTCGAGGTAGAAGCACGCCATGAGGTAGCGGCTCTTGCGGTAGTGGATCACGCTGCGCAGCTGCGGGTCGTAGTACGCCGTGTCCCCGACTTTGTTGCCGAACATGTGGAAGTCGTGGTGGTGGAAGAGGCGGACCTCGCGCTCCTCGTCGGTGAGGTTGGCCACCTCGATCCGGCGCACCATGACCGGGCGGTTGAAGTCCACCACGTCGGAGCAGCGCAGCTCGACCCCCAGCTCGTCGTGCCGCATCGCCACGTCGGTCGCCAGCGTCTCGGGCCGGTAACCGAGCGTGATGTCCCAGCCGTCGTCGGACCAGTAGACGCGGGCCTTGCGCCGCTCGTCTTTCTTCTTGGTCTTGGCCGGCAGCACGCCCCACACGCCGAACCGGCACGGCCCGCCGGCGTGGTTCTCCTGGCCGACGTGGGGAAAATACAGGTCGCGGACCCGGTAGTGGTGGTCGAACGTGACCAGCATCTGGCCGTTGCCGACGGGGATGTCACGGGGCATGGATTCGTTTTCTTAAAGGAAGGGCACCGAAACAGGCAAACCGATGAGTATACCCGTATCGATCGTCCGCGCAACCCACTTGGCGTGTGGCGAGTGGTACAGGCCGATCTAGCTCCCGGTGAGTCGCGGGGGGCTGCCCCGGGGCATTGACCCGGGGCGAGACGAACCGTTGTTTGTATGTCTGTTCCACCGATGTATCGCGGCTTATCGAAACGTCAAGCGCACGACCTCGCCCTCGTTGGGCCCGTCGGGGGAGACCGCCCGGCGGGTCAGCTCGAGGTGGTCGGGGCGGACGCGGGCTTCGAGGTAGCCGGGGGTGTCTTCGCGGCCGAAGACGTAGGCGGTCGACGGCTGGCCGACGACGTGCATGCCGTTGACCTCGCGTTGCTCGAACTTGTGCAGGTGGCCGTGGAACAGCGCCTTGACCCGCGGCCGGTCCCAGAGCAGGTCGAGCAACGCCCGGCCGTCGGCCAGCCCGACGCGGTTCTCCCGGCCGCCCTTGGGGTCGCCGGGCGGGTGGTGGCTGAGCACGAACGCCGGGCGGTCGACGGGGCCGGCGTCGAGTTGCTCACCCAGCCAGGCGAGCTGCGCTTCGCCCAGCGCTCCGGCCACCTCCCGGCGACGCCGCAGCGAATCGAGCAACACCCAGTCCACGCCCGCCACGCGGACCACCCGGCAGGCCTTGCCCTCGGCGAAAAAAGGGGCGGGGACCAGGCCGGCCTCGCGCATGTGTTCGCGGTGGTCGTGGTTGCCGGGCGAGTAGTGGATGGGGCGTAGCGACGGGCCGGCGGCGTCGACGGTCTCACGAAGCGTCTCGTAGTCTCCGCGCTGGCCGCCGGCGTGGGCAACGTCGCCGTTGATGAGCACCGCCGCGGGCGGCCCGGCCTCGCCGGTTCCCAGCCGACCCAGCACCGACGCGAACGCCCGGGCCGTCCGCACGCCCCGCAGCCACCGCCGCGGGTTCGTGTCGAGGTGCGTGTCGCTGAGCAGCGCGACCCACGGCCCGGTGTCGCCCTCTTCGGGCCGCAATGATTGCCCCACCGCCGCCGGCCCGACCCACCCCGCCGCCAGGGCGACGCCGCCCTTGATCACGTCACGCCGTTTCACCGCTCGGGCCCCTCGCTCTGGGGATATGGCTCGGCGTTGCCGGTCCACACGGCCACGCTTATGATTTGATCCTATGCCCACGCTCACGATCGACGGCCGACCCTGCTCGTGGGACGGCAAAAAATCGATTCTCCAGGTCGCCCTCGACAACAAGGTCGAGATCCCCCACTACTGCTACCACCCCGGCATGTCCGTGGTCGCGTCCTGCCGCATCTGCCTCGCCGAGGTCGCCCAGCCCAACCCGCGCAACGACAACAAGGTCGAGCTGATCCCGAAGCTGATCCCGACGTGTCAGACCCCCGCCGCCGAGGGCATGGAGGTCTTCCTCAAGAGTTCGCCCAAGACCATCGCCAACCAGAAGTCGGTGAT
>JBCBSA010000336.1:0-3406 GCA_039819425.1 Planctomycetota bacterium | reverse complement strand
CGGACACCCGCACACCTGTTCAATGGAATTCTTTATGTTCTTGCCCCTTCGATCCGCCCGGCACACCCCGGCCGAACCCTCTCTTCTCGTCGGCCTCTTCGTCACCCTCGCCGCCGTCTTCCCCGCCGTCCACCCCGCCGCGGCGCAAGACAACCACGGCGTCCACCTCCCCGACCCCATCGCCTCCGAACCCGACCCCGCCGCCGTCCGCTACGGCGTCCAGCCGGTCGACGGCCTCGACATCTTCTACCGCGAAGCCGGCACCCCCCCCGGAAAATCCACCCCCGGAAACCCGGACCGCCCCGCCGTCGTCCTCCTCCACGGCTTCCCCTCCTCCTCCCACCAGTACCGCGACGTCCTCGCCGCCCTCGGCGACGAGTTCTACCTCATCGCCCCCGACTACCCCGGCTTCGGCGACAGCAGCTTCCCCCCGCCGGAGGAATACGACTACCGGTTCGACCAACTCGCCCAGACCATCGACCGCTTCCTCGAAGCCAAACAGATCGACCGCTACGTCCTGGTCATCCACGACTACGGCGCCCCCGTCGGCTTCCGCATCGCCCTGGCCCACCCCGAACGCCTCGCCGGCCTCGTCGTCCAGAACGGCAACGCCTACGAACAAGGCATCGGCCCCGACGGCTGGGGACCCGTCCTCGACTACTGGAAAAACAAAACCCCCGAACTCGAAAAAACCATCGCCCAAAACGTCTTCGGCCTCGAAGGCCTCCGCTGGCAATACACCCACGGCACCCGCCACCCCGACCGCATCCTCCCCGACAACTGGAACCTCGACTACCTCAAGCTCTCCCGCCCCGGCCAGCACCGCGTCCAGCTCGACCTCTTCTACGACTACCAGAACAACCTCAAGCAATACCCCGCCTGGCAAGCCTTCCTCCGCGAGCACCAGCCGCCGACCCTCGTGACCTGGGGCGTCCACGACGCCTTCTTCCCCGTCCCCGGAGCCGAGGGCTACGCCCGGGACCTCGACGACGTCGAGATCCACTTGCTCGACACCGGCCACTTCCCCCTCGAAGAGGACGGCCCGTTCATCATCCGCAAGATGCGGGACTTCCTCCACCGCCTCGGCGATTGAGCCCGCGGAATAATCCGCTCCCCCCCACGGTTCACTCCCGGTCCGCGGCAACGTCGCCGCGCATCCACCACATGAGGGCTCCCCCACATCGAAAGGCTCGCACCATGACACGCCGGATATCGCTACCGCTGCTCACCCTGATCCTCGCCGCCGGCGGCTTCCTCGCCGCCCCCGCCCACGCCCACGCCCACGACTCCGCCGAAAAAGCCGGCGAAGCCGTCAACACCGACAAGACCGGCCTCGCGCTCCGCGGCTACGACCCCGTCAGCTTCTTCGTCGGCGACGAACCCCAACAAGGCAACTTCCAGATCGCCGCCCAGCACCACGGCGCCACCTACTGGTTCGCCAGCGAAGACAACAAGAAAACCTTCGAGGCCGACCCCCACCGGTACCTGCCCCAGTTCGGCGGCTACTGCGCCTACGGCGTCGCCATCGGCCGCAAGTTCTCCGCCGACCCCGAGGTCTACCTCGTCCGCGACGGCAAGCTCTACGTCAACCTCAACCCCGCCATCGCCGAGGTCTTCACCGGCGACCTCGACAAGCACATCGACGACGCCCAGAGCAACTGGTCCCGCATCGCCGACACCCCCGCCGACGAGATCGAGTAACTCACCCCATTTAGCCCCGGGCCAATGACCCGGGGCCGACCCCTCGTCAACATCCCCCAAAGCCCCGCGGCCCGCCCGCGGGGTTTTTTTGCGCAGTAATTACTCCGACGACAACGGCCACACCCCCACCCACGTATCCGTCAACCCCTGCAGATCCCCGCCCCCCCGCGCACACGCCGCCGTGAAATGCGTCGCCCGCCCCTCCCGATCGAACACCAGCTGCGGCCGCTCGATGTGCGTCAGCGTCTCGTGCCGCACCCCACCGCCGTCGCCATGCCGCCACCGCACGTCCAACCCGTAGGCGTGCATCGGCTCGTCCCAGTGCCAATGGATCGCGTCCTCGCTCGTCGCGTGAAGCCCGTGCCCCTTGTGCCCCGACGCCACCCCGCTGAGATCCTTCACCAACAAATGCCACAACCCATCCCCCTCACGAAACAGATACGGGTCCTCCACCGACCCCTCCGTCCCCGTCGGCGGCAGCACCGGATGGTCCAGCACCCGCTCGAACGGCCGATCCCACGCCTCCGCCCTCGCCAGCCCGATCCGAAACGGCCGAAGCCGCGTCCCCGACGACACGTTCGCCGACTTGTACGCCAAATAAATCGACCCGTCCGGCTCCACCCACGGCGACGGGTTCGACGACGTCCCGTTGTCCCACCGGTCCGCCCGCGGCAGCAGCAACGGCTCGTCCATCCGACGCCAGGGCCCCGCCAACGAATCACTCGTCGCCAACCCGATCCGCTTCCGCAGCCACACCTCCCGCAGCCACGGGTCCGTCCGGTGCACGTCCTCGCTCGGGTACCGCGTCGGGTCGTCCGGCGCGTCCACCCCGTACGTCACCCCGATATAGAACAGCAGATACGTATCCCCCACCCTTCGGATCGACGGGTTGTGCGTCATCCGCGCGTCAAAAAACACCGGGTCCCGCTCCGGCAGCACCACCTCCCGGAACGTGAACGGCCCCGTCGCCGTCGGCGCCGTCGCCCGCACGATCTCCGACTCCAGCAGCCAACTCGGGTGCATCGGCAGCCGCTTGGGCCACCGCGACGCAAACAGATGCCACTCTCCGTCGTCCCCCTCGATCAGCGACCCGTCCCACACCCAGTGGTCGTCCATCCGGAACCCATTGTCCGGCGCGATCGGCGGCAAACTCAGCGGAAACTTCAACATCGTCGTCCTCGTCCGACCCAAAAAAATGTCGTACACACACCCTTGCCAGACTATCAAACCAACCCCGCCACCACCGTTAGCCGCCGGGCTTTTGACCCGGCGCGCCCCCTACTCGCTACCTCACGCAAAGCCGCAAAGACGCCAAGAAAACCGGCACCGACGCAACCGCGGCGCGCACACCACGACCCGCATCTCACACCAAAAACAACCAACCACCAAAATTTTCTACCCCCCGCCCCCCACTCGACTTACCCCCACCCCGCCCCCCGCGCCGCAACAAATGTGCGCACCACCGTGGCGGTCCGCCCCTTGATGTCGGCCGCCGTTTGCGGCGGGACGGTAATCCTCGGCGAGGACCGCCCCGCTCACAGAACGGCAGTGCCGGGTCGGTGTACACGCGGCCCCCGGAACTTCCGGGGGTGCCCCCAAACTTCCGGGGGTTGGGCGTCGGCGTTCGCGGGTGAGCAGCCTTGCCGTGCGACACTCCCGGTCCGTTTCCCCCGCGTCGCCGGTCGAGGGCAATTCGGTCCACGCC
>JBCBSA010000335.1:0-3417 GCA_039819425.1 Planctomycetota bacterium | reverse complement strand
GACGCCCCGGAGCCGCGCGAGGTCACGCCTGAACAGGCGATCGGCGGCTTCCTGGGCGACCTGCTCGAACGCGAACTCCGCCGGGCCCGCGACGACCGCGAACGCGAACGGCAGCGCGAATCCGAGCCCGCCGAGTAAACCCGTCACCCTATCCACTGCCTATGCAACGTGTCATCGTCGAACGCTTCGGCGGCCCCGAGGTTCTTCAGCTCCGCGAAGAACCGGACCCCGCCCCCGGAACTTCACCCGGCCCCGGCGAGGTCGTCGTCCGCCTCACCTCGATCGGCATGAACCACGCCGAGCTGATGGGCCGACGCGGCGCGTACAAGCTCAGCACCGGCGACCCGCCGTTCACCCCCGGCCTCGAGGGCGGCGGCGTGATCGAGGCGGTCGGCGACGGCGTGCTTCCCGAGCGGATCGGTGAGCGTGTCACGCTGTCGCCGGTTGCCCCCCGCAGGCCAAACGCCGGGGGTGCTTATGTTTCGCACTACGTCTGTGCCGGCGACGATGCGTTGCCCGCCCCGGACGCGGTGCCCGACGACCAACTCGGCGCGTTGTGGCTGCCGTACCTCACCGCGTGGGGCGCGTTGTGTTGGAAGGCCGACCTGCAGCCCGGCCAGACCGTCGCCTGCCCCGCCGCCAGCAGCAGTACGGCTCTCGCCGCCGCTCAGGTCGCCCGCCGCCGCGGCGCGACCGCCGTCGGCCTCACGACGAGCTTCGACAAGGCCGACGCCCTGCGTCCGCACTACGACCACCTCGTCGTCACCCACGAGGACTCCGGCGGCGAGCGCGTCATGCGCAAGTGGTACCGCGACCTCAAAGCCCTCACCGACGGCCGCGGCGTCGACGTGTTCTTCGACCCCGTCGCCGCCGGGGCGTACCTCTCGGCCGAGGTCCGCAGCCTCGCCGACCACGGCGTCATCCTCGTCTACGGCCTGCTCGGCGACCCCGCCGCCGACGGCCCCGTCGACGTCACCCCGCTCATCCGCAAGCACGCGTCGATCGTCGGCTACGTCAACGACGAGTTGTTCTCCCCCGGTCAGGGTGACGGCACGCCGCCGTGGCAAGACGGTGTGGCGCATGTGTTCGACGGTTTCGCCGAGGGCGTCTATCGTCAGGCCCTGGCCGGCACGTTCCCGCTGTCCGAAGTCCGCCGCGCCCACGAAACCATGGAACGCGGCGGCCACGTCGGCAAGCTCGTGCTGATCCCTGATCCGTAAGCGTTCGATCTCCCCCCCAAACTCCGACCCAAGACCCCATGCAATACCGACGCTTCGGCCGCACCGAACTCCAGATGCCCGTCATCTCCACCGGCGGCATGCGCTACCAGGACGGCTGGAAAGACAAGCCCCTCTCCGAAGTCGACCCCGACTCCCAGGCCAACCTCGAAGCCACCATCCGCCACTCCCTCGACGTCGGCATCAACCACATCGAGACCGCCCGCGGCTACGGCTGCTCCGAACGCCAGCTCGGCGTCGTCCTCCCCACCTTCCCCCGCGACGAGATCATCGTCCAGACCAAGATCGCCCCCACCGACGACCCCGACGAGTTCACCGCCCAGTTCCACGAATCGCTCGAACGCCTCCAGCTCGACCACGTCGACCTGCTCGGGCTCCACGGCCTCAACGCCGACGAGCCGATCGAGCAAGCGATCCGCCCCGGCGGATGCCTCGAAGCCGCCCGCCGCCTCCAGAAGCAAGGCAAAACCCGTCACGTCGGCTTCTCCACCCACGCCCCCCTCGACCGCCTGCTCCGTGTCCTGCGCACCGACCACGCCGGCGGCTTCGACTACGTCAACCTCCACTACTACTACATCCTCCAGCGCAACCGGCCCGCGGTCCTCGAAGCCACCCAACGCGACATGGGCGTCTTCATCATCAGCCCCTCGGACAAGGGCGGCAAACTCTACGACCCCCCCCCGGAATTGACCGAATTGACTCGGCCGTTGCATCCGATCGTGTTCAACGACCTGTGGTGTCTGCGGCACCCCGAAATCCACACGCTCAGCCTCGGCGCGGCGAAGCCGTCGGACTACGACCTGCACCTCGAAGCCGTTGAACGCTTGCCGGAAGCCGAGGCCCTGCTTCCGGGGGTCGAGGCGAAGTTGGAGGAAGCGATGCGGGCCGCGACCGGCGACCCCAGCCCCGAGGCGGCGAGCTGGGCGGGCGTCCCCGAGTACACCGACGCCCCCGGCGGGCTGAACCTGCCGGTCATGCTCTGGCTGAACAACCTCGCCCGCGGCTGGGGGATGGAGGGCTACGGCAAGATGCGGTTCAACCTGCTGGGCAGCGGCGGCCACTGGTTCCCCGGCGCCAAGCCCGAGATGCTGGACGACGTCCCCGAAGCCGAGTTGCTCGCCGCGGTCGCCGACTCGCCGTGGGCCGACCGCATCCCGGGGCTGCTGCGTGAGTCCGTCGACCGCCTCGCCGGCGAAGCGGTCAAGCGCGCCAGCGAGGGCGGGTGATCGCCGTCGTCCGGGAGCGGCCGGTGGTCGGGGCGGTGCTCCGACGCAAGACGTGACCCGCTTCAGAAGAACAAGAAGTACCCCGTGATCAGCAGCGACGGGATGAACCCCACCGCGAACCACAGGCCGATCGTCTCCATCGGCTCGAGCTCGTCGAACATCAGCTTCGACACGATCCAGAAGATCGTGAACGACACGGCGGCCTGCAGCATCCACGCGATCCCGCCCGCCCCGCCGAGCAACAGGTTGGAGTACTGAAAGATCGTCGTGTCGATCTGGCCGGCGAGCAGGCCCAGGGCCAGCAGCTTCCGCAGGGCCGAGAACAGCTCGCCGAAGCTCGACCCGAAGATCGCCGCGATCGCGAACAGCCCCCCCAGCAGGCAAGGCACCTGCAACGCCAGCAGCACCGCCGAGGACACCAGCCCCTCGACCTGGATCGAGGCGTCGGGGACGAACCGGTTGAAGACGCCCAGCTCCCGGTCCACCTTCGGGATGAGGACCAGCACATTAAGCAGCAGGAACAGGAACCCGACCCCCGCGACCACCGCCGGGATGAGGACTTCCTGTCGGCGGAAGCGCCGCTCGGTGTCGCCGGCGATCGAGTCGTCGTAGGCCCGGCGGTCGGCGGCGCGTTTGAGCCTCCCGTCGGGGTCGTCCACGGGGCCGTCGATGGGCGGCGGAGTTTTTTTGCCGCCGCCACCACCGCCGCCGCCCTCGGCCGCTACAACCGTTTGGATCTTGGTCCCCTCGGCGACGTTGAACCCGCAGTTCAGGCAGATCACCGCGCCCGCCCGCAGCGGCGAATTGCATGACGGACACTTGTCCCCCTCGGAAGCGCTCCCGCTCCGCGAAGGTGCCGCCGGGGCCGTGCTTGCCAGGGCCGCCGACATCGCGTCGGCCGCCCCCTCGTCGCCCGGCAGGTCGAGTTCGTAGCCCTCCGGCTCCGGCTTGGG
>JBCBSA010000334.1:0-3424 GCA_039819425.1 Planctomycetota bacterium | reverse complement strand
TCGAGGACTTTGGAGCGGTGCCCGACGACGGGCTCGATGACTCGGCTGCACTCCAGGCGGCGATTGAGGCGGCGGCCAAGACGACGGGGAAAGTCAACCCCGGTGCGGTGACGTTGGGGCCCGGCACATTCCATATGGACGGTGTGGTCACCGTCACGGCCGACGGGATCGTGATCCGCGGCGCCGGCGTGGACGCGACGACGATCATCCCCCGGTTCGAGGGCCAGGCCCTCGACCAGCAGGGTCGGGCCAAGCGCGTCCCTACGTTCCATTGGAACGGCAACGACCCCGACGCTCCGCGGGTCAACGGCCCGATCGCCGCGCCCGCGACCCGCGGCGAAACCGTGGTCGAGATCGCCGACGCCCCACGGTTCTTCGCGGTCGGCGATGGCCTAGAGATCGCCACACGGAAGCTCGACTCGATCCAAGTGCAGACGCTCGGGCCGGCCCTACTCGCCAAGCATCAACGGGTCTACGCCCGCAGCGCCCAAGGCAACTACCGCATCCCCCAAGGGACCATGGAGTTCGCCAAAGTCGCCGCGATCGATGGCTCTCGCGTCACGCTCGACCGGCCGCTGCGCGGCACATACCCGATGGACCGCGAGCCGTTTTTCTACAAGCGGGACTATATCTATCGCGGCGGCCTCGAAGACCTGTCCATCACCCAGCCCGATACAACCAAGACCCAGATCGACGCCGTGGTGTTCGAGCGCATTGATGGTGGCTGGATGCGCAACGTGGACGTCGGGCCGATCGGCAGCTGGCCCCTGCGCCTCGAACGTTCGGTGCACTGCGAGCTACGTAACGTCAAGTTTGATGGCACCTACGCCCGCGGCGGCTGGGGCGTGAGCTACTTTGGGCTCAACTACAGCCACTACAATCTCGTCGAGGATTCCGAGTTCCACCGGCTGCGGCACCTGAGCATCAGCTTTTTCTCGACCGCCAACGTCTTCCGCCGCTGCACCCTGCGGAACATCGACGTCAACTTTCACCTCGACTGGCCGGCCGAGACGCTGATCGAACTATGCGACATCGACGCCGGCCCGGCTCTCGGCGAGGAGAAGCACGGGTCCTACGGCTTCGGGTTCTAAACCCCCGTTTTCCACTACGACCAACACCAGCCTTCGGGCCCACGGCACGTGTACTTCAACAACCGCGTCACCTCGCCCAACGAGGCGATCCACTTCGGCGGCGGCGGCTCCAGTCAAAACATCTTCGCGTACAACCGCTTCGTCGCCAAGACCCGCGTCGGCGTCCTGTTACGCCGTGGGTCGGACGACAACCTGTTTCTCAAGAACGATTTTGTCCTGCTTGATTACGACAAGGACCCGGGCGGATACCACGGGCCGCGGTACGAAAACACCAAACGCGTCGATCCCGGCTTCACCGAAACCTTCAATTACGTACCCGGCGGCGTCCTTTTCCTTAGCGGGCCGGCCTCGGGCAACCGCTTCGTCGATAACACATTCTTCGGCGTGCCAAAAAACAAACTGTTTGTCGGAGTCGATGCCCCTGCCGTGGATGAAGGCAACACCGCCGTCGATAACGTGCCGAAGAGGCTCCCCGACGCCATAGCCCCGCCGGTCGCGTCGCTGTACGAGTGGACCAAGGGTCAACGCGAAACGCAGTGACGGAGGGCCCGGCAGACCTTTCAAACAAACGTGTAAGCGAAAACAACGCGGCTCGGTATCCGATTCGACTCCTGCACATTTGTTCGGTGGCTCATTGACAGCAAGTAGTTTTCTATGCGATCAAGAACTTCATGCCTGGCGGCGACTTTCCTCGCTTTCTTCATGATTTTAATGGCCCCGCTCACCCCGGCGGACAACGGCGACGGCCCGCTGAACGTCCTGTGGTTCGGCAATAGCTATAGCCAGTTCAACCTCTTGCCCGACCGGCTCGCCGATCTCGCCGAAGTGGGTGGGCACGCCCGGCCGAACTTCTCGACCCGCCTGGTCGGCGGAGCTACGGTCGCCGGCCATCTGCAGGCCCGTGACGGAGTGGTCGCGCCCGACGACAACCCGAACGTACGGTGGGACTTCACGATCGTCCAGGCGCAGAGCTTCGAAGGCACACCGGTCGGGTCCGACCCGCTCGTGATCAACACCCACCAGCACCTGTACCAGTTCCTGGCCAATCACCCCTCTGGCAACGCCGCGAACGCTACGCCGATCATCCTCGAGACCTGGGCCCGCCACCCCGACCTGTACAACGACGGCCCGGGAAATCGGCTGGTCTCGCCCGAACGGATGCAGGCCGATCTGACCGAGACGGCCGAGAGCGCGGCGCGGAACATGGGCCTTTTCTACCCCGGAACAACGGGTACGGTCGCGCGGGCCGGCACGGCGTTCTTCGACCAGGGTCTGGAAACCGCGTTCTACAATCCCGACGGTTCGCACCCCAGCAAGATCGGCAGCGCCGCGGCGGCCGCGACGCTGTACCACAGCCTCTACGGCCGCAGCGCCAGCGAACTGGACGAGACCGCCGCCGCCGCGATGGGCATCGGTGTCGATCGGTGGCGCGACGTCCTAGCCCGCGCCGACGCCGCCGCCCCCCTCCGCTTCGCCGGCACGCACCCGTCTAACGGCGCCCCGACCGACGACTTCAACGTGGTGCTCAATGTCAACAGCGAAGCCAGCTCGCTGCCCGACCACGGCACCGCCGTCTTCCGCACCCAGATCAACGTCGACGAGGGCGGCCGCATCGGCGACGACATGCATATCGGCGGGCACGTGGTACAGGCTTACCCCGAAGGATCGGGCTCGGAACTCAACGTGCGCGGCGGCGTCATCGGCGACGGGGTACGGGCCGGGCCCGGCGTCCGCGTCAACATCTCCGGCGGGTGAATCGATGGGCTGCGCGGCAGCGTCGGCACGGAGATCAACATGAGTGGGGGCGAGGTTGGGTTCCGCGGCGGTTCGCAGTTCACCTGGACGGTCAGCGACGGCAAGCTTTTCGTGCCGACTTCAACGTCACTGCAACGAGGCAGCACCTTGACCGTCTCCGGCGGCACCGTCGTGAGTAAACCCTTTAGCCCGACCTCCACCTCGCGCTGGACCCTGCGGATCAACCGCGGCGACCTGGCCCTCACCGGCGGCACCGTCGACGCCCGCCTCGAGATCGACGCGGGCACCGTGACCTGGAGCGGCAGCGACCTGCTGGCCGGCAGGGAAGATGTCGCGTTCGAGGGCGGCCTGCTCTCCATCGTTGGTTCGGACTTCACCCTCGACGGCCAAGCCGTCACCAACTTCGACACGTTGGGGGAACGCACCGTGACGGAGCGAGGCCAAACCCTAGCGGGCATCTTGGCCGACGGAACCGCTTTCGCCTTCGAGTTGCTCGCCCCGTCGCATCTCCGGACGCCAGGACTACGCTCAGCGGCTCGCCTACGGCTGTGTCCAGCCCGGTTGAGAGCTCCGCCGCG
>JBCBSA010000333.1:0-3433 GCA_039819425.1 Planctomycetota bacterium | reverse complement strand
AAGCTCCCCGCGATGCCCGAGGCCGACCGAGTCGAGGCCAACGGCGTCCACGGCTGCCAGGCCACCGTCTGGCTCAAGGTCGACCTGCAAGACGACCGACGCCTGCTCATCCGCGCGTCGAGCGACGCTCACATCGTCAACGGCCTGATCGCCATCATGCTCAGCCTCTTCGACGGCGTCACCCCCCAAGAAGCCCGCGCCGCCGACGCCCGCGCCGTCGTCGAACGCCTCGGCCTCGCCGAGCACCTCAGCCCCACCCGCCGCAACGGCTTGTGGGCCATGATCGAACGCATCAACGCCTTAACGGCCAACGCCCCCGGAATCTAAACCGCCCCCGGAAGTTAAACCGCCCCCGGAATCTAAACCGCAGCCCCACCGGCTGGAGAAACCCCATGGACTCGATCCGCGTCTTCGACTCCAGCGGCGGCGGCCGCCCCCGCGTCGCCCCGACCGAGACCCCCAACGCCGACACCGTCGAGGGCCGGATCATCGACGCGATCAAGCGGGTCTACGACCCCGAGATCCCCGTCAACCTCTACGACCTGGGCCTGATCTATTCGATCGAGGTCGACGGCCCCCACGCCGAGATCCGTATGACCCTCACCAGCCCCGCCTGCCCCGAAGCGGGCACCCTGCCCCGGCTGGTCCGCGGCGCCGCCGAGACGGTCGACGCGATCGACTCGGCCAACGTCGAACTCGTCTGGGAGCCGGCCTGGACCAAATCGATGATGTGCGATGAAGCCCAACTCGAACTCGGCCTGCTTTAAGCTTCCCCGGGCGGGCAAGTCCGCCTGCTACACCGCGTGCCACACGAACTGCCGAAGCGAGCCGAGGGCGGGGCGTAGAATGCGGATGGGATGGACGTGATTTATCTGGACAACAACGCCACGACGCGGCCCCTTCCGGGAGTGGTAGAGGCAGTGGCGGAGGCGAACGAATCGCTGTGGGCGAACCCGTCGAGCGTGCACCGATTCGGCCAGGCGGTGCGGCAACGGTTGGAGTTGGCGCGGGCGGCGACGGCGGGGCTGATCGGGGCGCGGCCGCGGGAGTTGGTGTTTACTTCCGGGGGGACCGAGTCGGCGGCGCTGGCGATCGAGGGGCTGATGGAAGCGCGGTCGTCGGCGGGGCGGATCACGCTGCTGACGACGGGGACCGAGCACGCGGCGGTGCGGGAGTTGGCGGATCGGATCGACGGCGAGGGCGAACGCGGTCGGCGTGTGGTCCGGTTGGAGGCCGGGGCGGGCGGGGTGGTCGAGGTGGGGCGGCTGCGAGAGGCGCTCGAAGCGAGCCGGGGGGTGGTGGTGGTGAGCTTGATGTGGGCGAACAACGAGACGGGGGCGGTGACGCCGATGGCGGCGGTGGCGGCGGCGGTGGCCGAGGCGAGGGAGGTGGGGCGAGAAGTTTGGCTGCACACGGACGCGACGCAGGCGGTGGGGAAGTTGCCGGTGGACGTACGGACAGCGGGGGTCGATCTACTCAGCTTTGCGGCGCACAAGTTTCACGGGCCCAAGGGGGTGGGGGGGCTGTGGCTGCGGCGGGGGGTGCGGGTGAAGCCGGTGCAGGTCGGCGGGCCGCAGGAGACCGAGCGGCGGGGGGGGACGGAGAACGTGCCGGGGATCATCGGCACGGGCGTGGCGGCGGAGGCGGCGGCCGAGTTCGTGGCGGACCCCCGGAAGATCGCGGCGCTCGCGGCGTTGCGGGATCGGTTGGAGGCGCGGGTGCAGGCGGGGCTGGCGGAGGTGGGGCTGCCGGCGGCGGTGGTGAACGGCGGTGACGGGGAGCGTCTATGGAATACGACGAACCTGGGGTTCCGGGGGCTGGAGGCGGAGGCGATTCTGCTGGGGTTGAGCGAGCGGGGGGTGTGCGCGTCGGCGGGGGCGGCGTGTTCGAGCGGGAGTTTGGAGCCGTCGCCGGTGCTTATGGCGATGGGGGTGGGAGAGGCGGTAGCGCACGGGTCGGTGCGATTCTCGTTGAGCCGGTTTACGACGGCCGATGAAATGGATCGGGCGTCGGCGGTGTTGGTCGAGGTGGTCGCCCGGCTGTCGCGGGTGCTGCCGGTGTGACGCATCGGGCGTCGCGCGGGACGTGGCGATCGGCTTTACCCGGCGGTGGCCATCGGCCACAATGCCGGGACCGGTAGGTAAGGGGTTTTGCTCCATGCAGTTGATGACGTGGACGATCGCGAGGCTGGGGAGTCGGTTTGGTCTGCAGTTCGAGCCGTACGAACGCCGGGTGATGCACTCGGCGCTCGGGCGTTTTCTCGATCGGCCGTTGGATTTGTCGGTGGGGCTGGTCGAGCCGGGCGGGGCGGAGCGGGTGCTGCCGTTCACGACGGACAACGACCGCGACGGCGTGGACCAGCTGGCGAACTGCGAGCAGTTCGATCGGGTCAACTCGGTGACGTTCCGCGGCTACAGCGAGCGTTACGGGCTGCGGCTGGAACTGAACGTCCACAGCGTGTTCTATCCGCAGAACGAACGGCTCTCGATCATGCCGGCGTTCTATTTCGAGGTGCGGGTGAACCCGCTGCGGCGTTTCCGGCGGGTGGAGCGGCGGGGCGATCCGCCGGGCAAGGTGACGTTGTTCTTTCGGGTGCGTCGGCCCGAGACCGAGGTGACGGTGAGCGAGGGCGGCACGATCGGGATGGCGTACGACGTGGCGCTGGACCCGAGCGACCCGTGGGACCCGCCGCGTGCGCTGGGTGAATTCGGCGAAGACGTAAGACGGGTGGGGGCGCGGGAGAAGATCGTGTCGTTGAACCCGGGGTGTCAGGCGACGCCTTGCGGTTCGGGGTTGAGCCTGGAGCTTCCGGTGACGCGGTCGGGGTCGGGGATCAAGTGGCGTTTGGTGTGGGGGGCGCACGTGGCCGAGCCGGTGTTGAAGGTGCGTCGGGGCGACGCGAACCACGCGGCCCGGCTGCGTTACGTCGAGCACTGGCCGGACGTCGACGCGGTGGTGGACGAAGCGGTGAAGACGCGCGACGAACGGTTAGCCTTGTCGCGGCGGTTCGAGAAGCTGCTGGAGCAGGCGCCGCTGGACGCGTCGCAGCGCCACCTGACGAACCAGACGTTCCAGACCTATCTGGGCAACACCTGGTGGTGCATGGCCGAGCCGAGCCCCGCGGCGGACGAGGGGCTGCTGTCCAAGCCGTTCGAGTGGTTCAGCGTGTGGGACGGATCGCCGACGTACCACTCGCCGCTGGACGTGGAATACAACCACGCGCTGTTTTACCTGTCGGTGTGGCCGCGGCTGTTGCGGCTGCAGCTGATGCAGTGGGCTGAGAGGATGGCACCGCACTCGCCGTCGGGCGGGGTGGTGGCGCCGCACGACCTGGGCCGGGGCATGGACGCCACGGGCATGGCCTACCCCCACGCGATGCCGGTGGAAGAGAACACGAACTACCTGTTGCTGTTGGAGACGTATTCGCGTTGGA
>JBCBSA010000332.1:0-3448 GCA_039819425.1 Planctomycetota bacterium | reverse complement strand
CTGTGCCGAGAGTTGCTCGGTGCGGGCCAGGGCCGGGAAGTAGAGCTCTTCGGCGTACTGCTGGACCATGCGGTTGGTGTTGAAGAAGGGGGCGAGCTTTGCGATGCAGCTCTTCATGCGGGCGACCCAGGCGCGGGGGACGCCGTGGTCGTCGCGGTCGTAGAACATCGGGACGACCTCGGACTCGAAGAGGTCGTAGAGGGCACGCGACTCGATGTCGTCGGCGACGTCCTGGTTGGGGTAGGTCTCGCGTCGGCCGATGGCCCAGCCGACGTCGGGGGTGTAGGCCTCGTCCCACCAGCCGTCGAGGATGGAGCAGTTGAGGCCGCCGTTGAGGGCGGCTTTCATGCCGGAGGTGCCGGAGGCTTCCATGCCGCGTTTGGGGGTGTTGAGCCAGACGTCGCAGCCCTGGACGAGGTGGCGGGCGACACCCATGTCGTAGTTTTCGAGGAAGACGACCTTGTGGCCGGCTTCCGATTCGAGGCCGAACTTGACGAGCTGGCGGATGAGGTCCTTGCCGCCGCCGTCGGCGGGGTGGGCCTTGCCGGCGATGAGGAACTGCACGGGGCGGGTGGCGTGGGCGAGGATGGCCTTGAGGCGTTCGGGGTCGCGGAGGATGAGGTTGCCGCGTTTGTAGGTGGCGAAGCGGCGGGCGAAGCCGACGGTCAGGGCGTTGTCCGAGAGGCCCTCGACGCACTCGGCGATCTTGGCCGGGGCCACGCCGCGGTCGGCGAGCTGGCGGCGGAGGGTCTGGCGGGCCCAGGCGATCAGGGCGTGGCGGCGGTGCTCGTGCATCCGCCAGAGCTCTTCGTCGGGGATGCGGTGGACGGCGTCCCAGACGGCGTGGTCCTCGGGGTGCTCGCGCCAGTGCTCGCCGACGTGGCGGTCGAGGAGCTCCTGGAGCTCGTCGGCGAGCCAGGTGCGGGCGTGCACGCCGTTGGTCACGTGGGTGATGGGGATCTCGTGTTCGGGGACCTTGGGCCAGACGGCGCGCCACATGTCGCGGGACACTTCGCCGTGCAGCTTCGACACGCCGTTGCAGGCGTCGGACGTGCGGATGGCGAGCGTGGCCATCGAGAACGGCTCCTGTTTGTTGGTCACGTCGTCGCGGCCGAGCGCCAGGACGCCCTCCATGTCCAGCCGAAGCGACGGGGCGAACCCCTCGAAGTAGCGCTTGACCATGTCGGCGGGGAAGCGGTCGATCCCGGCGGGCACGGGGGTGTGGGTCGTGAAGACGTGAGACGACGCGGCCATCTGGCGTGCTTCGTCGAACGCCAGGTCGTGGTCCTCGATCAGCCGGCGGATGCGTTCGAGGGCGAGGAAGGCGGAGTGGCCCTCGTTCATGTGGCACACGTCGGGGCGGATACCGATGGCTTCCAGGGCGCGGACCCCGCCGATGCCCAGGACGA
Source organism: Planctomycetota bacterium (assembly GCA_039819425.1). GTDB lineage: Bacteria > Planctomycetota > Phycisphaerae > Phycisphaerales > Phycisphaeraceae > Algisphaera. The sequence goes on along the minus strand of JBCBSA010000332.1, from coordinate 2,039 downwards.
CCTCCTGACGGATGCGCATGTCCATGTCGCCGCCGTAGAGCCGGCCGGTGATGTGCCGGTCCTCGGCCGGGTTCTCGGGCAGGTTCGTATCGAGCAGGTACAGCGGGACGCGCCCGACGTCGGCCCGCCACAGCGTCACCGCGATGCCCCCCGGGGGCCGGCCGGGCAGGTCGACGTGGACCTTCACCGGCTGGCCGTCGTCGCCCGTCACCGGCTTCACCGGCAGGTTCCCGAAGTCCAGGTCGGGGTTGGTCTCCTGTTGCCAGCCGTCGTGCGAGAGGTACTGCTGGAAGTAACCGTTGCGGTACAGGAGGCCCACCGCGACCAGCGGCAGCCCCAGCTCACTGGCCGACTTGAGGTGGTCGCCCGCCAGACAACCGAGTCCGCCGGAGTAGATCTGGAAGCACTCGGCCAAGCCGAACTCGGCGCAGAAGTACGCCACCGTCTTGCCCTCGGCCACGCCGTGCCCCGCCCCGACGTGCCACGGCGTCCGCGCCCGGTCGCGTTCCAGGTCGGCCTGCACCCGCTCCATCAGCCCGAGGTAACTCGGGTCGCGCGCCGCCCGCTCCAACGCGTCCTGATCCACCACCCCCAGCAGCTTCACCGGGTTGTGGTGCGTCCGCTCCCAAGCGTCGCGGTCGAGCCGGGTGAACAGCTCGATCGCGTGCGGCTGCCACGACCACCAGAGGTTCTGCGCGATCTCGGTGAGTGGCGTTAACGCCTCGGGCAATGCGGGCACGACATCGAAAGAACGGATGCGGGCGAGTTCGGGGCCGAGCATGGGGAGTCCTTGGTAGGAGGGTCGGCGGGGCGGCGCGAGGGTCTGGATTGTTATAGCGGAGCAGGCGTGCGGCGGGGATTCAGGCCACGGAACCGCAACCCCATATTCACCGACTCGCCCACACCATCCCCCGCCGCACGATCTCCTTCGCCTCGGGGACGTCGAAGTCTTTGTACGTGTGCCCCCAGCAGGCCCCGAACACCCGGGCCTTGCCCCAGGTCTTGGTCCAGGCGTAGGGCAGCACGGCGTTCTGGGTGTACCGCGACGGGTCGCCGTGGCCCTGGTCGAAGACCGTGGTGCACAGCACGGTGTTGCCCGGGTCGTGGTGGCAGTAGTACTGCTCGGTGTCGAGCAGCTCGAAGTCGGAGAGGCCGGCGGTGATGGGGTGGCCGGTGTCTTCGACGTAGACGGTGTGGCGCTCGATGCAATTGCCGGGGTGGGCGACCCATTGGGCGCCGGTCATGAACTGGTAGTCGGTGTTCTCGCGGAAGGCGTCGATCATCCCGCCGTGGAAGCCCGCCAACCCGACGCCCGACGCGACCGCGTCGTTGAGGCCGGCCCACTGCGCGTCGCTGATCTTGTCCATCGTCCAGATCGGCACGATCAGCGACAACGACCCCAACAGGTCCGCGTCGAGATAAACGTCCAGCGTGTCGCGCAGCTCGACCTCGAACCTCGCCTCGGCCAGCAGCGGCGCGAACACCTCGGCCGACTGTTTGGGCGTGTGGCCGTCCCACCCGCCGTACACGATCAGGGCCCGCTTCGGCTTGTTGCTGTCGCTCATGGCGAAACGTTATACCACGCCCCCCGGGCGTCGCGGCGAGTCAGTCGGTGCCCGCCGTATCCTCCGGGGCCCGGTCGGCTCCCGGAAACTCCACCGGCCGCGTCTCCCCGCTGAACGGCACCCCCGTCCGCGCCGCCGCCCGCCCCAGCAGGTGCGCCGCCACCGGCATCGTGATACACAAAAACAAGATCGCCACCGCCGCCCGCACCACCGCCGGCCCATCGCCCAACCCCGCCGCCGCGCTCGCCACCACCAACGCCGTCCCCAGCGTCGACGCCTTGCTCGCCGCCTGCATCCGCATGTACGCATCGGGCATCCGCAGCAGACCCACCGCCGCCAGCAAAAAATCGTTCGGTCGCGGGGACGGGATCATCCCCAAGCCCGACCGAAAGCCCGAATTTCGCGCGCCCGGCGATCATAAATCTATGATTCTCCCCGAACGATAGCCGGCTGGCCCCGCTCAGAACGGCTTGG
>JBCBSA010000331.1:0-3454 GCA_039819425.1 Planctomycetota bacterium | reverse complement strand
CGAACTCACCGGGCAGGAGACGGACGACGATGAACGTGTTGGTGACCGGCGGCGCAGGTTACATCGGATCGCACGCCGTGCAGCGGCTGGCGGCCGACGGGCACCGCGTCGTGGCGATGGACAACCTTTACCGCGGCCACCGCGCCGCGGTCCCGGCGGAAGTCGCGTTCGTCGAGGCGGACCTGCTCGACTACGACAAGACCGTCGCGGCGCTACGTGAGCACGAGATCGACTGCGTCATGAACTTCGCCGCCCTCGCCTACGTCGGCGAGTCGGTCGACGAGCCGCTGTCCTACTACCACAACAACACCGCCGGCGTGCTCACGCTCCTCCGGGCCATGGACGCCGCCGGCGTCCACAAGATGGTCCACTCCTCGACCTGCGCGACCTACGGCGAGCCCCCGGAAGACCGCATCCCGATCCGCGAGGACTGCCCGCAACAACCCATCAACCCCTACGGCATGTCCAAGCTCATGGTCGAGCACATCCTCAAGGACTACGCCCACGCCAACCCCGATTTCGCCTTCGCCGCCCCGCGTTACTTCAACGTCGCCGGCTCCGACCCCCAGGCCCGCATCGGCGAGGACCACCACCCCGAGACCCACCTAATCCCCGTCCTGCTCAACACCGCCCTGGGCAAACGCGGCAAGGCCTACATCTTCGGCGACGACTACCCCACCCCCGACGGCACCGGTGTCCGCGACTACGTCCACGTCGTCGACCTCGTCGACGCCCACGTCGTCCTGATGAACGCCCTCGAGCCCGGCGACCAGCGCTTCTACAACCTCGGCATCGGCAACGGCCTGTCCGTCCGCCAGATCATTGATGCGGTCAAGAAAGTCACCGGCGTCGACTTCACCGTCGAGGTCGCCGACCGCCGCCCCGGCGACCCACCCACCCTCTACGCCGACCCCCGAAAGATGAAAGATGAGTTGGGGTGGGAGGCGAAGATCACCGACGTCGAAACGATGGTCGCCGACGCCTGGCGTTGGTTCCAGGCCAACCCCGACGGCTACGGCGACGCCAGTAAATCGACGAAGTAAACCTCCAGCATCACCCAGCCCGCCGCCAGACCCACCCCGAGCAGCAACAAGCCGAAAGGGTTGTTCTTCGTCTCGATGCTGTCGAGGTCGGCCTCGTCGGCACCGGCCGCATGCAGCATGAATTCGGCGATGCGCTTTGGCGACTCCGGCCAGCGCCACATCACGATCAGCGACACGACGTACACGAGTGTCGCCAGCGCCAGGAATCCGCGAAATAGCCAAATCTCAGAGAACGGCAGCATCGGGTCACGCGTCCAAGGTCGATCGATTTCGGGCGCACTTCATTTCCACTCCTCAGCCCAGCAACGGCCGCAGCCCCTTCCACAGCATCAACACCGAGCCCGCGACGATCATCGCCAAAATGATCCACGCCGCGATCTTCCCGCCGCGGCCCATCCGCGGCGACCACGACTCGTAGCCCTCGGGCAGCGGCGGCTCTTCTCGGAGTTTCGGGTCGGGCACGGGTCACACGCTCCACGAGAAGCCCACGTTCGCCGAACGTAGGCTCCTGCACAATCAAGATCCCGCTTTCAGAATACCCGCTCACCGCGCGGCCGACCCGAAAAGCCCCACACCCGCCGCGTCGCCCCGAGAAGCAGGCCCACCGGCACCGCCACCGCCGCGGTGTAAACGAGCTCCTGCAGCCGACGCCACAGCTGCTCCATCGCCCCCCACGCCAACGGCTCGCCCGCTAGCCACGGCAACCCCCGAAACGCATACAGCACCGACTCGACCAACGCCGCAAACCCGCCCACCGCGAACACCAGCACCACCATCGTCAGCACCGACTCGCGGAACAGCAGATTCCGCAGCTGCAGCACCACGAACGACGCCGCCAGATACCCCACCGCCTGCGGCCCGACGAGCGTCCCCTGTTCCCGCACCGGCCCCGGCAGCAAGTCCAACAACACCCCGACCACCAACAACGACCACGGCACCGCCGACCGCCGGGCCGACATCCCCACGAACACCGCCAGCACCAGCAACAGGTTCGGCGTCACCCCCGCCCCCACCGACCACCCCACGGCAAATCCCGATTGCACCGCAAAAAACACATACGCCGTCACCCCAAACACCACCCAATTCACCCCCCACCCCCCCCGGAATTGACCGCGGAACGACCGGGATCCTGGGGACGATCGTTTTCGGGCAGAAGCACCGCGATCTCCCGCAGGAACCGCAGATCGACCGCGGGACGGATGACGAGGCGTTTGAGCAGTTCGGGATCGGGCGGGTACTCGGTGACGTTTTGCACAACGCCCAGCAGCCGGCCTCGGGCGTCGGGGTAGTGCACCGCGTCGGCGAGCAGCACGTCTGCCCCCCGACGGATCGGCGAATCCCTGGCCACCTCGGCGAAGAACGTGCCGGCCGGCTCGCCGCGGGAGACGCGGATGTTGTCGTAGACGGTGTACGCCCCGGTCTCGCGGCTGCGCTGCCGGACGCGCACCTGCAGCCCCGCGTCGTGTGACGTCACCAGCTCGACGTCGGCGCTCGACGGTCCGACCGGCTCGACGACCCGTCCCACCAGCGAGGTCTTGAACACCGCCGTCTGCCCCGCGGCGATCCCGTCCCGCGTCCCGCGCGCGATCGTCAGCACCGCCCGCGGCCCGGCGTCGGTGTACGACGCCACCTTCGCGGCCACCGGCACCGTGTCCGGGGCGTCCAGCTCCCGCACCCCCTGCAACACCTCCAGCGTCCGGACCAGCTCGTTGATCCGCTGCCGCTGCCGATCGATCGTCACCAACGCCGCTTCGTATTCTTCGCGGTACGCTTCCGCGGTGCGTGGTTCGCCGTTGCTGTCCGACGCTTCGTCTTCGCCCGGCTCACGCAGGTTCACCGCGATCTGATGCACGGGTGCCCGCACAGGCAGTACCGCGAAATCGACCACGGGCCGCAGCACCCCGCCGATCAGCCCCCCGACGCCCGAGGGTAATTGGCTGTTGACCAGCAGCAGCAAGGCGACCGCCAGCAGCACGCGTTGCGAGGTGAACAGCGGGGAGGCCATTGCGCTTTGATCCGGGTCGCCGGTCGAAATCCCGTCTCTTTACCCCTCGTCCATGTCGTTTTCCATGGTCGCCTTCCACTCCTCGAGGTGCTCGAGGTAGATGGCGGTGCCGCGGGCGACGCAGGTCAGGGGGTCCTCGGCGATACGGGAGTCGAGGCCGGTGGCGTTGGAGATGATCACGTCGATGCCCCGCAAGAGCGCCCCGCCGCCGGCGAGGACGATGCCGTTGTCGACGAGGTCGGCGGCGAGCTCGGGCTCGCAGCGCTCCAGCGTGCGGGTGACGGTCTCGATGATCGAAGACAGGGGTTCCTGCAACGCTTCTCGGATCTCTTCCGAGGTGATGACGGTCTTCCGGGGGAGGCCGGAGATCATGTCGCGGCCGCGGACCTCCATGGACGACTCGTCG
>JBCBSA010000330.1:0-3466 GCA_039819425.1 Planctomycetota bacterium | reverse complement strand
CTCGGTGCCGATGATGCAAAGGCCGCCGAGTTCCTTGACCTCGCCGCCCTGCTCCTTCATGCCGTACTCGGCGTCGAACTTCTTGACGAGCTCGTCCCACTCTTCGTTCGGCACGTCGAGGCGCGACTCGTACGTGTTCTGCAGCTGGGCCCAGGCCATCGTCTCGGGGTTGCCCCCGAGGATGATGTCGGTGCCGCGGCCGGCCATGTTGGTGGCGATCATGACGGCGCCGAGGTGGCCGGCGTCTTCGACGAGGTTGCCCTCGCGTTCGGCGTTCTCGGCCTTGGCGTTGAGGACGCTGTGCTGGATGCCGTGCTTGCGCTTGAGCATGTCCGAGAGCATCTCGGACTTGTCGACGCTGGTGGTGCCCACGAGCACGGGCCGGCCCGAGTCGTGGACGCGCTTGATCTCGTCGACGATGGCGTTCCACTTGTCTTTCTCGCCCATGAAGATCAGGTCGTCGCGGTCGATCCGCTGGATGGGCCGATTGGTCGGGACCGAGACGACGTCGAGTTTGTAGATCTCGTTGAACTCGGTGGCCTCGGTGATCGCGGTGCCGGTCATGCCGGCGAGGCGCTGGTAGAGCTTGAAGAAGTTCTGGATGGTGACCGTGGCGAGGGTCTGCGTCTCTTCCTTGATCTTGACGTTTTCCTTGGCTTCGACCGCCTGGTGGAGGCCGTCGGACCACTGGCGTCCGACCATGAGGCGGCCGGTGAACTCGTCGACGATGACCACTTCGCCGTCCTGGACGACGTACTGCTGGTCGCGCTTGTACACGGCGTGGGCGCGGATGGCGTTGTTAATGAGGTGCGGCAGGTCCATGTTGTTGCCGACGTAGAACGACCCGACGCCGGCGAGCTTCTGGGCCTCGGCGGTGCCGTCGTGCGTGAGGTGGGCGGCCTTCTTCTCGGGCTCGACCTCGAAGTACTGGACGTGCTTGTCTCGCTCGGCTTCGAGGCCGGGCAGCTCTTCGGTCATCAGCCGCTTCATCTCGTCGCGGTGCTGCTGGGCCTTGGCCTTGTCCCGGGCGTTGCGGGCGTCGCCTTCGAGGCCCTTGATGCGCAGCTCGGCCTGCTCGACCTTGCGGTTGGCCGCGTCCCAGTCCCGCTGCTTGACCATGAGGTGCTTGGCGATCTTGTCGGCCAGGTCGTAACGCGGGGCGTCGTTGTTGGCCGGGCCCGAGATGATGAGCGGGGTGCGGGCTTCGTCGATGAGGATCGAGTCGACCTCGTCGATGATGCAGAAGTCGCGGGTCTTCTGGACCTGCTGGGCCGGGTCGGTCTTCATGTTGTCGCGGAGGTAGTCGAAGCCGAGCTCGGAGTTGGTGCCGTAGAGGACGTCGCACTGGTAGGCCTGGGTCTTGAGCTGCGGCGGCTGCTGGTGCTGGGGGTGGATGCTGCCGACGGTGAGGCCGAGGAAGTAATAGAACGGGAAGACCCAGTCGCGGTCGCGCTGGACGAGGTAGTCGTTGACAGTGACGACGTGACACTTGAGCTGATCACAACAGGCAACGTAGCAGGCGAGCGGGGCGACGATGGTCTTGCCCTCGCCGGTGCGCATCTCGGCGATCTTGCCCTCGCCCAGGACCATGCCGCCGATGAGCTGGACGTCGAACGGCCGGGCGCGGAACGGCGGCTTGGACTCGGGGTACAGCTCGCGCACCGCTTCGTAGAACGCGACCGGCACGTCGATCTGGAGATAACCCGGTGCGGGGTCGCCGCCCATCACGGGCTCGGGCTCCTTGGCGTCGGCTTCCGCTTTGAGCTTCGCATAGAGCTCCTGCATCGCGGCGGGGAGCTGCGATGGGTCGAAGCCATGCTCGTCGTTGAACACGCTGCGGATACCGACGGCCCGGTCCATCGCCTCGCGGGCCACGGCCATGATCTCCAACAGCAAGGTGTCTTTCGACTCGCCGTCCGCCGACCGCTTGCGGAACTCCTCGGTCTTGGCCCGCAGCTCGGCGTCGGTCAGCCGGCGGGTCTGGTCTTCGAGGGCGTTGATCTGCGCCACGCGTTTGTTGTAGGTCTTGATGACGCGCTCGTTGCGCGAGCCGAACACTTTGGCAAAGCCTTTGCCGACGGCCTGAACGACCATGGGGCACCGTCCTTTTCGGAGGGAGAGGTTGAGGATTTTTGGGACTGCCGGCCCGCACGCGCGGGGCCTGGACACAGAACAGAAGCGTTCAGGACCAGACGGGCGGGGGCAGATTCAGCCGCGAGAGATGCGGCCGAAGGGCGACGGCGGGGGCGTCGCTCTGGAAGATGAGACGTTCGGGGGTGGAGACGGGCGGCACGAATACAACCAGCCGCGACTCGCCGGTGGCGACGGGCTGACCCGCCATCTCCCGCGCCGCCGCTTCGAGGCAAGCCATGAGCGACGCGACGACTCGTTCCTGCTCGTCGAAGGTGCGGCGCTCCGAAATCGCTGACCCTTGGGGCGGTGTACCCGCGCACGCGGCCAGCGACAAGGCCACCAAAGCGGCGGGCACGGCGGTCGAGTTGGGACGCAGGGCGGGCTTCATCGCGGTAGCAGTTTATCGTCCAGAACTCCCCGACGGATCGAATTCCCCTCAAAACCTCGTCGGCCGCTCCGGTGCGGGTCGTGGCCAAGCGTTATGATCCCGCAACACCGTCTTTATCTCACCCCGAAACCAGCCCCGCCATGAAAATCCACGAATACCAGTCCCGCGAACTCCTCGAAAAGTTCGGTGTCCCCGTCCCCGGTGGCATCGTCGTCGACACCCCGGAAGAGGCCGAGCAAGCCTTCGATCAACTCGCCAAGGACGGGGCGACGCTGGCCGTCGTGAAAGCCCAGGTCCACGCCGGCGGCCGCGGCAAGGGAGGCGGGGTCAAGCTCGTGAAGACCGCCGCCGAGGCCAAGGACGCCGCGGCGACCATCCTCAGCAAGCCGTTGGTCACCCCCCAGACCGGGCCCGAGGGCGTGCCGGTGAATAAGCTGCTCATCGCCTCCGGTGTCGATATTGAAAAAGAGTATTACCTCGGCATCGTGGTCGACCGCGCCCGCGGCTGCCCGGTGCTGATGGGCTCGGCCGAGGGCGGCATGGACATCGAAGAGGTCGCCGCCAAGACCCCCGAGAAGATCATCAAGGAGCCGATCGACCCCGTCGCCGGCCTGCAGGGTTATCAGGCCCGCAAGGTCGCCTTCGCCATGGGCTTCCGGGGCAAGCAGGTCGGCCAGGCCGTCAAGGTCATGGGCGCCCTCACCAAGCTCTTCCTCGGCACCGACGCCAGCCTCGTCGAGATCAACCCGCTCATCGTCACCCCCGCCAGCGACGCCCACCCCGACGGCCAGGTGCTGGCCATCGACGCCAAGATCGACTTCGACGACAACGCCATGTTCCGCCACAAAGACATCAAAGCCCTCGAAGACCCCGCCGAGGTCGACCCCGCCGAGGCCCGCGCCGCCGAGCACGGCCTGTCCTACATCAACCTCGACGGCAACATCG
>JBCBSA010000329.1:0-3470 GCA_039819425.1 Planctomycetota bacterium | reverse complement strand
CGGCCTTTCTGAAAAGCTGTCCACGCCTCGGTCGACGTCGCACGCGCAGACCAGATTTCAGACCAATAGCCATCCCGCAGACGCAGATGCAGGGCTTCGACCACTTTCATGGCAATCTCGTCGACCGCGTCGAACGTGTCCCGCGCCGACTCCCCCGCGTCGGGCCCGGCCGCCGTGTCGCCGCCCGGGTCGGTGTACGGCAACGCCAACACCTCCTCCATCAACGCCTCGGCCAGCGACAACGCCCGCGCCTCGTGCAGCGCGTTGTACGTGTGCGACTGCCCCGACACCACCGTCTGCGACAACGCCGCCACCACCAACGCCAACACCGCCGACGCGAACAACGCCTCGGCCAGCGTCAGACCCCCCGCCCGGGCATGGGAAATCGCTCCGTGCATACGCCCTGGATATCGGCGTTCCCGGACACCGATTTCACCCACCGCCCGCCGCTGGCCTCACGACCCGCCCGCCTTATCGGAACCCCGCAAACCGCCCACCGCCCCCAACCGCCCCACCGCGACCGCCGATAGCCAACAGCGATGGATGCCCACACCGCCCGGTCGCGCTCCGCCGGCTTCTCCATGGTCGAGGTCATCGTCGTGGTGGCGGTCCTGGCCGTCATCGCGGCGCTGGTCGTGCCCAACTTCCGCGGTCAAGACACAACCAAGCTCCGCAGCGCCGCCCGCCTGCTCGCCGCCGACCTCGACACCGCCAAGGCCGAGTCCATCACCCACGCCGACGACCTCCGCCTCGTGGTCTTCGACACCACCGACCACACCTACCACGTCGCCGCCGCGTCGGACACCGCCACCCCGATCACCAACCCGTTCGACGGCCGGCCCTACCTCGTCGACTTCGGCACCGGCCGGGCGTCGGCGCTGTCGGGCGTGACCATCCAGTCGGTCGACCTCGACGGCGACGACGAGCTGGGCTTCGGGCTCTACGGCGAGCTCGACCAGACCGCCGCCGCCACCGTCACTCTCGCCGCCGGCGGCCGCACCGTCACCCTCACCGTCGACCCCGCCACCGGCGAAGCCGCAATCGGGCCGATCCAATAGCCACCGATCTGTGCTTTCGCATCGCGGCGTCTGAACAAGACCGAAGCCGCAGATTTGAAAACCGGCTTGCCGCTATAAAATCTGCAGCACGCCAAACGAAAGTGAGAATCGACATGAACACCGCGGCTTCTTCCGCCGGCGTAGCGGCCCACCAAGCCGCCATCGCGCAGGCGACCAAGGCCCCCGGCGTCGTCGTCCGCGTCTCGCCGCGCGACTTCTACCACATCGTCGAACTCAACGACGAACCGCTGGTGGTCTGCGCCGAAGGCGGCTTCCTGCGAAAAACACACCAGTACCTCACCAGCTACCGCGGCTTGGCGTTTTTCACCAAAGACGCCCGCCCTTTTGCCTTGCCGGACCACGCCCAAGTCGTCCACGCCGAGCGCATCTGGATCCCCGGCTGATCCCACCCCGCTTCACGAGCCCGCACGCACCGGGTTCTCCAGCCGCCCCACCCCCGACACCTTGACCCCGACCGTGTCGCCGTCGGCGAGGAACCGCGGCGGCGTCATCCCCATCCCGACACCCGACGGCGTGCCGGTCAGGACCACCGTGCCGGGCAGGAGCGTCGTGTCCCGGCTGAGGAACGCCACCAGCTCGGCGACCGAAAAAATCATGTCGGCGGTCGGTGTGGACTGCCGGATCTCGCCGTTGACGGTGCCCACGAGCGTGAGCGCTTGCGGGTCGTCGATCACGTCGGCGTCGGCGTCGGCGACGGGGCGGGCGGTCACCAGCACCGGGCCCAGCGGGCAGAACGTGTCGAAGCTCTTGCCGCGCACCCACTGCCCTCCGCCGCCGTGCTTCTGCCAACGCCGGGCCGACACGTCGTTGGCCGCGGTGTAGCCCAGCACGTAGTCCAGCGCGTCGGCCTCGGCCACGTCCCGCGCCGGCCGACCGTCCGGGCCGAGCCCCATCACCACCGCCAGCTCCGCCTCGGCGTCCACCTCGGGGCCGTCCGCCGGGTCACGCTTGGCCCGCGGCAACAAGACCGCCTCGCCCGGCCCGACCACCGCCGTCGTCGGCTTCATGAACACCGCCGGGTGCGTCGGCGGCTCCACCCCCATCTCCGCCGCGTGGGCCCGGTAGTTCAGCCCGATGCAGAACACGTTCACCGGCTCGACCGGCGCCAGCCGCCGCCCCACCGCCACCGCCTCTCCCGTCGGCGTCGCCGCCCCCGCCACGGGCGAGCCCGCCCACAGCTCGCCCGTCCCGTCGCCGCGGTCCCGAACGAAACACGGCCGACCGTCCGGCCCCAGGCATCGAGTCAGGATCATGTGTGGTTTCTCCAACGTTCGGCAAACGTTACAATGACGGGTCCAGCGTAGCCGCCTTGCCCGTTTCCGACCCCGGTCAGCTTGGCGTCTTTCCGTGAGATTCTCTCCGAATCCGCCGCAACACCCGGACCCCGACTTGGCCGACGCCCCCCTCAACCCGCCCGCCTCCGCGGCCCCCGCCGCGAACGGCCGCTCCGCCGAGCCGCCGCTCACCGGCGACCGCCGCCGCTCCTGGCAGGAGGTCGCCCCCGCGCCCAACGGCGATGCCAAGGCCAACGTCCCCGCCGGCCTCTGGCTCCGCTGCCCCGCCTGCGGGGCCATGAGCTACCGCAAGCAGGTCGAGGCCAACCTCCACGTCTGCCCCGACTGCCAGCACCACTACCGCATCGGTGCCGACGAACGCATCCGCCAGCTCGTCGACCCCGGCAGCTTCGAGCCGATGTGGACCGACCTGGGCCCCAAGGACTCGCTCGGCTTCGTCGACCGCAAGCCGTACAAGCAGCGCATCGCCGCCGAGCAGAAGAAGACCGGCCACAAGGACGCCCTCGTCGCCGGGAAGGCCTTCGTCAAGGGCCGCGGCGTCGTCCTCGCCGTGATGAACCCCGACTTCATGATGGCCTCGATGGGCTCGGTCGTCGGCGAGAAGATCACCCGCGTCATCGAGCTCGGCACCGACCTCGACCGCCCCGTCATCGTCGTCTGCGCCGGCGGCGGCGCCCGCATGCAAGAGGCCACCCTCGCCGTCTCCCAGATGATCAAGACCTCCGCGGCGCTGGCCCGCCACGACGACGCCGGCGGCCTCTACATCTCCCTGCTCACCGACCCCACCACCGGCGGCACCGCCGCCTCCTTCGCCATGCTCGGCGACCTCATCCTGGCCGAGCCAAAAGCCCTCGTCGGCTTCACCGGCGCCCGCGTCATCGCCAACACCGTCCGTCAGGAGCTGCCCCCCGGCTTCCAGCGGGCCGAGTTCCTCCTCCAGAAAGGCTTCGTCGACCGCGTCGTCCACCGCAAGGACCTGCGCAGCGAGATCAGCCGTATTATCGACTACGCGGGCAAGTAAGCGATCGGCTCCGCGGCCGCTTCCGAATTTAACGAGTGTGCCGGCTCGAACCGTCGGATCACCAACGGCTCGGTG
>JBCBSA010000328.1:0-3486 GCA_039819425.1 Planctomycetota bacterium | reverse complement strand
GTCCGGTTCGCCGTGTAGGGGTCGTCGGCCGACACGGTGAATTCCGAAACGATGTTGGAATGGCTGTACCACAGCATCTGGCCGAGATCGCCCTGCCAGTCCAGCGGGCCGGAATAGGCGACGTAGAACTTGCCGTTGTTCGCATAGTCCGGATGGAAGGCGAGGCCGAGCAGGCCGCGCTCGTCGCCGCGGCGGCGGTTGCGGAGGTTGAGGTCGAGGGCGAGATGGCGGTCGTCGGGGGTGGCGTCGGGGCGGTTGGGGATGACGAAGATTTTGCCGATCTGCTCGACGACGAACAGCCGGTCGGTCCCGTCGGGCGGGGCGGCGACGAAGATCGGCCGATCGAACTTGAGGTCCGGGAACGCGACGACGGCCTCGGCGATGCTGGTCGCCGACTTGATGCGGCCGGCGGCGTGGGCCGGGCAAACGAGGCTGACGACGCAGAGGATCGACGCGGCGAGGGGTACAGATCGAAACACGTCGGTCGGTCTCTTGCGGGTCAGCGGTGGGCCGGTTGGAGGTTACGGCAGCGGCTTACGCCGTCGCGGCCGGCGGGCCGAGGACCATGTCGTCGACGGACTTGCCGGCGGGGACCATCGGGTAGACGTGCTCGTGCTTCTCGACGAGGGCTTCGAGGACGGCGGGGCCGTCGTAAGCCAGGAACTCGTCCATGACCTTGGGCAGGTCGTCGAGCTTGGTGACGCGGAACGCGCCGCAGTGCATCGCCTCGAGCAGCTTGACGAAGTCGGGGTTGTGCATCTCGGTGTGGCTGTAGCGTTCTTCGTAAAAGAGGTCCTGCCACTGCTTGACCATACCTTGGAAGTCGTTGTTGAGGATGATGGTCTTGGCGGGGATGTCGTACTGGGCGGCGGTGGTCATCTCCATGGCGGTCATGCAGAACGAGCCGTCGCCGTCGATGTTGACGACCTGGCGGGGCTTGCGGCCCTCACGCTCGGCGTCGACCATCTCGCCGAGCTGGGCCCCGACGGACGACGGCACGCCGAAGCCCATGGTGCCCAGGCCCCCGGAAGTCAGCCACTGGCGGGGGGTACGATACTTGTAGAAGTGGGCGGCCCACATCTGGTGTTGGCCGACGCCGGTGGTCACGATCGCCTCGCCCCCGGACGACTTGTAGAGCTGTTCGATGACGGCTTGGGGCTTGAGGTGGAACTCGCGCTCGTCGTGGTCGTACTTGTAGGGCTCCTGTTTTTTCCACGCGGCGAGCTGGTCCAGCCAGGCGGTGCGGTCGGTGTCCTTGTTGAGCAGGGGCAGCAGGAGTTCGAGGTTTTTACGGGCGTCGCCCTCGACGCCGATGGTGACGGGGACGGCCTTGTTGATGTTCTCGGGGGCGATGTCGAAGTGGATGAGTCCGCCGCGGCCCTCGCGTTCGGCGGCGCGGGCGGCGGGGGCGAACTTGGCGACGTTGCCGGTGACGCGGTCGTCGAAGCGGGCGCCGACGGAGATGACGACGTCGGCGTCGCGCATGGCCCAGTTGGCGTAGGCGGCGCCGTGCATGCCGAGCATGTCGACGCTGTGGCGGTCCTTGGTCTGGTCGAAGGCGCCCAGGCCCTGGAGGGTGGTGGTGACGGGGATATCGCCGGCGTCGACGCACTGGGTCAGCACGTCGGTTGCCCCGGAAAGGATCGCGCCCTGGCCGACGTAGAAGAGCGGCTTCTTGGCGGCGTTGATCATCGCGGCGGCGCGTTCGATTTCGGAGGACGTGCCGGCCTCGCGGATGTGGTAGCCGGGCAGGTGCGGCTCGGCGTAGACCTCTTCGTTCAGGACGCTGGCGGTGACGTCCTTGGGCAGATCGACGAAGACGGGACCGGGCCGGCCGGTGGTGGCGATGAGGAAGGCCTGGTTGATGGCGCGGGGGATGTCGCGGACGTGCTTGACCAGGACGTTCCACTTGGTGCACGGCCGGGTGATGCCGGTCATGTCGGCTTCCTGGAAGGCGTCGGTGCCGATGGCAGAGGTGGCGACCTGGCCGGCGAAGACGATCAGGGGGGTGCCGTCCATGAGGGCGTCCTGCATGGGGGTCACGGTGTTGGTCGCGCCGGGGCCGGAGGTCACGAGGACGATGCCGGGCTTGCCGGTGACCCGGGCGTAGCCCTGGGCCATGTGGCCGGCACCCTGCTCGTGACGGGTGAGGATGAACTTGAACTGCTTGGACTCGTGGATGGCGTCGAAGACAGGGAGGATCGCGCCGCCGGGGTAGCCGAAGATGGTGTCGACGCCGTGGCCTTTCATCATCTCGTGGAAGATCTGGGCGCCGGTCATGCCGCGGAAGCGGTCGGTGGGCTGGCCGTGCTTCGGGGAAGGCACGGCGGCGGCGTCGAGTTTTTGGGGGGTGCGTGAACGGGCGGGGGGCAGGGGGGCCATGGTGTGTGATCCGGGGCGGAGGGCGGTGCTTTCGGGATGCTTGCCGGGTTACTTCCGGGGGGGACGTTGGAACCGATCGGCTTGCTGGCCGGCGGCGGCTCAGGGGGAAGAGGGTGCGAGGTTATCGGGGGGTGCCGGGCGGGATGAAGATACCACCGAAGCCCGGCCGGGCGGGAGGATCGCGGGTCGTCCGCTCAGCTAACGACGACGCTCAGGAGAACGCTGGGCCGAAGGTTTCGCTGGGGCTGGACAGATGCGGTAAGCATGCATTTAAGTATACACACGAAGCGTGTATTTGAAGCGAGGCGGCCGGACTTGCGGGAAAAGTCCGGTCGCCGTGGACGCCCCGCCGGACCGTTGACGAGCGGCCGGACCCCCAGATTGATCCGCTCGGATCGCACGGGCGGCGAGGCGTCCACGGCGACGGGTGTTCGTCCCGCGTGGTC
The DNA here is from genome assembly GCA_039819425.1 of Planctomycetota bacterium. Classification (GTDB taxonomy): domain Bacteria; phylum Planctomycetota; class Phycisphaerae; order Phycisphaerales; family Phycisphaeraceae; genus Algisphaera. The sequence goes on along the minus strand of JBCBSA010000328.1, from coordinate 658 downwards.
CCACCCTGAGCCCCTGTGGTCGTCGGCCGGTGTCGAAGCGTCAGACCCACGGACAGTCACGACTTCCCGATGAATCAGGCAAGTCCACACTGCCACGCAGAGATCATAATCTCTGAACGCTTTCGTAACAACTTGTTGTTAATCAATTCTCGTCGGTATTACGAGGCCATAGCGAGCCGGATCTCCGGCCGGGCCCGCTGGACGTCTTCCATCGTGTCGCCGACGAGGTAGAAGACCATGTCGCCCTCACGCCAGACGACCATGGGTTGCGCGGTGTGGCCCTGCGGGGGGAAGTACGGCACACCCGGGTCGAGCACGGGTTCGGCGTCATAGCCCTTGATCCAGAGCGAGAGCGATTGGCCCTGAGGGTTTTCGTAAATCAAGTGCACGGCGTCTTTTCCGGGGATCGGGCAGACGCCGGCGACCCGATAGTCGAAGCCGATCGACGACAGGTCGAGCGATGCGGCCTCGATCTCGGGGCCGACGTGGTCGGCCAGGGCCCGGTCCAGGCCCGACATCGTGGCGGGGAACAGCTCGTTGGCGTAGGGGAGCTGATTCTCCATGGCGCACTGCTCGTGGCGATCGCCGAAGGTCTGGGCGAGCCGGGCGGTGATGAGGCCGCATCGCTCGACCTGTCGTCGATCGGCTTCGACTATCG
>JBCBSA010000327.1:0-3492 GCA_039819425.1 Planctomycetota bacterium | reverse complement strand
TCCCCGCCCGGCGGGGACGATTGGGGCCGGTTCCTCGCCGACCAGCAGTCGCCCGACGGGCCGCAGACCAACGTCTTCCGCGACCCCGACGGGCGGGTGGTCGGCATGGCCAGCTTCATGTCGACCATCGCTGACCACGGCGTCACCGAGGTCGGCTACGTGGCCCACGGCCCGGCGATGATGCGGAGCCCCGCGGCCACCGAAGCGCATTACCTGCTGGCCCGGCACGCGTTCGCCATGATGGGCTACCGCCGATACGAATGGAAATGTAACGCCGACAACCTCCCGTCTCGGCGTGCGGCGCTTCGGTTGGGCTTTGTGTACGAGGGCACGTTCCGCCACCACCGGGTGGCCCGCGATCTCAACCGTGACACCGCGTACTTCTCGATGACCGACCGGGATTGGCCCGCCTGCCGGGGCGCGTTCGAGGCGTGGCTGTCGCCCCATAACTTCGACGACACGGGCCGCCAGCGTGTTCGGCTGGAAGACCTGCGGGAGCAAGAGCGGCTTCGCCGTACCCGCTAAACCGGGGAGCGAGCGCTTTACAAAAACGGATCGGTTTACGCCGCGGTGGTCTGTTCTTCGCCGAGCACGCGGGTGATCGACAGGTCGTCGATCTCGCCGAGGTCGAGTTCCCAGTCGACGGGCTCGCCGTCTTTGAGGACGACGACGACGGGGCGGATCGACTGGCCCGGGACGCCGCGGAGGACGCGGGCGGTGCGGCCGTCGGAGAGCCCGACCAGGCTGCCGACGGGGTACATCGACATCGTGTCGACCAGGGCCCGGGCGACGCCGCGGTCGTGCTTGCCGGCCTGGACCTCGCGGAGTAGGGTCTTCATCGCCTCGTGGCCGGAGAGCGCCGCGCGGTGCGGGCGGTCGTCGGTGAGGGCGGCGTAGCTGTCGGCCAGGGCGATGACCTTGGCCAGGGGGTGGATGAACTGCTTGGAGCGCTGCTTGGGGTAACCCGTGGCGTCGCAGCGCTCGTGGACCTGGTAGGCGGCGGTCTTGATCGAGTCGTTCACGCCGCCGAGCTTGTCGAGGAGGTTGAGGGTGTGGGTGGGGTGTTCCTGGACCTGTTGCCACTCGGCCCGGGTCAGCGGGCGGGGCGCGAAGCGGATGGGCTTGGGGACGCGGAGCATGCCCAGGTCGTGGACCAGCGCGGCGACGCCGGCGTGGGTGACGCGGTCTTCGTCGAGCCCGAGCTGACGGGTCAGCGTCATCGACAGCAAGGCCGCCTTGATCCCGTGGCGGTAGAGCGTCCGGCCCGGGTCGCCCTTCATCCGCAGCAGGTGCAGGACCAGCGACGGGTCGGCGTGGAGGTAGCGGTGGAATTGTTGCACGAGCAGGTGGGCGCCGCCGAGGTCGGTGACGTCGCCCCGGTACAGCTCGGGGGCGAGCCCGAGGAAGGCGTCCATGCTGCGGTCGAAGTCGCGTTCGGCTTCGCGGGTCATGCGGGACAGCTCGCCCAGCGACAGCCGGCCGGCGGGCGCGGAGCCCGCCTCGTAGTGCAGGTCGCCGGTGGCGGTGGTGGGGACCGCTTCCGGGGGCGGAGACTTCCGGGGGTCGGGCGCGAGCCGTTGCGGGCCGAACCGGGGCCGCGGGTCGGCCTTGGCCGAGGCGGATCGGGGCCGATCGGCCGACTTCTGCGCGACACGCTTGGCGGGTTCGGGTTGGGCGGGCTCGGACGCCGGTGTGTCGTCGCTGCGTCGGGTCGCCACGGTCTTGATACCGCGGCGGGTGAGCAGGTCGATAAAGCCCTGGGTGATCTCGACGCCGGCGCGCAGCAGCAGCACGCCGTGGGCGTCGGTCAGGTCGGTCGGCATCGGCTCACCGACCCGCAGGGAGCGGACTTCGAGGGTGTCCGGTTCGGAACGGTTTTGCGTGTCGGTGCTCAAGAGAATCGGTCCTTCGCCCGGGTGTTGACACAAACCACCCCCACGCGGTGCGTGAGAAGCTCAGACGGCCTTGGCGATTGGGTGACCCCCCACTTTCGCGTCGGCGACAACCACTTCATCGGCCGCCCCGTGGGCCGACCTCATTAGGGGAACGTCCTATTTTGTCCCCGCTTAACGTATTGGGAGGGCGGTTTCTCGAAAAACTTAATCGAGAAACGCTTAATTCTCGGACACGGTGACCTTGTCCATCGTGTCGCCCTGGGCGATGGCGTCGACGACGTCCTGGCCGGCGGTGACCTTGCCGAACACGCCGTGCTTGCCGTCGAGCCAGGGGCAGGGGACGTGGGTGATGAAGAACTGGCTGCCGTTGGTGTTGGGCCCGGCGTTGGCCATGGAGAGGGTGCCCGGGCCGTCGTGTTTCTTGGCCAGGGCCGAGGGCTCGTCGTCGAACTTGTAGCCCGCGTCGCCGGTGCCGGTGCCCTTGGGGCAGCCGGTCTGGACCATGAAGTCGGCGATGACGCGGTGGAACTTCAGCCCGTCGTAGAACCCGTCCTTGGCCAGCTTGACCCAGTTGCCCACGGTCTCGGGGCAGTCGTCGGCGAAGAGTTCGAGTTCGATGTCGCCCTTGGGCGTGGAGATCGTGGCGGTGGTCATGGGGGGCTCGCGGGGGTGAAAGTCCAGATCGTCGGGCCGACCATAACACAAGTTCCGCGGCGAGGGCTGGGCAGATCGCGGCGGATCGTCGGCCGCCCGAGCGGAACCACCGCCTATCATATCTGTTGGAACGAGAAAACGCCCCCCACCGGCCCATGCCCCCACCCACCCTCCAGCACGAACTCAAAAAACAGCAGCCCTTCGACTGCCCCGCCGAGGAGGCGTACCTCAACCTCGTCCGCACCGCCGGGGCCCTCTGCGGCGACTTCAACACGCTCTTCAAGTCGCACGGCCTGTCGGAGTCGACCTACAACGTGCTGCGCATCCTCCGCGGCGCCGCCAAGACCGAAAGCCGTAACGGCCTGCCCAGCCTCGAGGTCGCCGACCGGCTGGTCACCCGCGTGCCCGATATCACCCGCCTCGTCGACCGCCTGATCGCCGCCGGCCTGGCCGAGCGGACCCGGGCCGATGACGACCGCCGGGTCGCCCTGGTCAGCATCACCCCCGCCGGTCTCGACGTGCTGCGCAGGCTCGACCGCCCGATCCGCCGGCTCCACGAGTCGCAGCTGGGCCACCTCTCCGCCGCCGAGCTCGTCGAGTTGAACCGCCTGCTCGAAAAAGCTCGCCGCGCGAACGACGCGGATTGAGCGGGGGCGGGCGTTTCGCCGGCTAAAAAAATTTCCGTCGGGGGTGGAATGATCGGCGTGCCGGGGCTATTATTTGTTTAAACAAGTAAACGGCCCGGACCCCACCACCCCAAGAGAAGCCGCCATGCCCACCCCAACCACCGCCCCGACCTTCTCCGCTCCGCTCGACCGCGTCGCCTCCGCCGCCCGCCGCCTCGACCCCGCGGCCCGCGACACCGGCCTCTTGCTGCTCCGCCTCACCCTCGGCGGGCTCTTCATCTTCCACGGCACCGCCAAGTTCGCCAACGGCATCGACG